>DATGTQ010000246.1 GCA_035301805.1 Tissierellales bacterium | reverse complement strand
AAAAATATTTTTATATTACTAGAGGTGGAAAACTAAAGGAAGCTTATGAAGGCATTGAGGCAGCTAGAAGTGTGGGGTTAACTCCTATTAAAATTAATAATGTTTTAATTGGAGGATTTAATGATGATGAAATAATAGATTTTGTTAATCTAACTAAGAATGAAAAAATGGATATAAGATTTATTGAAATAATGCCTATGGGACAAGCTGTTAATTGGGCTGTTGATAATTTTGTTTCTAATGAATTAGTCTTAGAAAAAGTAAAAAGTTTAGAAAAAGTAAAAAGCTCTGATAAATCTTCTCCAGCTGTTTATTATAAATTACCTAATGCTAAAGGTAAGGTAGGATTAATAAATTCTATATCCTGTAAGTTCTGTAAGGAATGCAATAGAGTTAGATTGACAGCAGAAGGAAAGTTAAAACTATGTTTACACTCTAATGATGAAATAGATTTGAAAAACCCTTTAAGAAAAGGTGAAAATATAAGAGAGTTAATAGAGAAATCCATTATGGAAAAGCCAGAAGCCCATAAATTAGAATCGGGTAAGTATATATTTAAAAATATGAATCAGATAGGTGGTTAATTATGGAGTTTACACATTTTAATGAAGAAGGTAGAGCTCATATGGTAGAAGTAGGAGAAAAGGAAGATACAAAACGGGTTGCTATAGCAAGAGGAAAAATATTTATGAAGAAAGAAACTATAGAAATGATAAAAGAAGGCGTAATAAAAAAAGGTGATGTTTTATCTGTAGCGCAAATAGGCGGAATAATGGGCTGTAAACAAACTAGTAATTTAATCCCTATGTGCCATAATATAGATTTAACAGGGGTGGATATTAGGTTTAATGTTGAAAAAGATTATATAGAAATTGAATCAGAAGTGAAAACTGTAGGAAAAACTGGAGTTGAAATGGAAGCTTTAACTGGGGTTTCTGTAGCGGCTCTTACCATATATGATATGTGTAAGGTTGTAGACAAAAATATGGTTATAGATGATATTAAACTTATGAAAAAAACCGGTGGTAAATCTGGTATTTATATACGGGGTGAAAACAATGAATAGAGTAGGAAAAGTTATTGAAATTAATAGAAGTGGGAAAAAAGGTGTTATAAAGGAGCCTATAGGAGAAGGAAAGTTTGTAGAAAATTTTGGTCTTGAGAAAGACGCTCATGGAGGTAATTGGCATAGACAAGTAAGCCTTTTGGGAATAGAAAGTTTTAGAAAAATGGAAACCTTAGGGATAGAGGGTTTAAAATATGGGATGTTTGCAGAGAATATTACAACAGAGGGAATAATACTATATGAGCTACCAGTAGGGACCAAATTAAAAATAGGAGAAACTATCCAAGAAGTAACTCAGATAGGAAAGGAATGTCACTCTGGTTGTGAAATAGCACAAAGGGTAGGGAAATGTATAATGCCGAAAGAAGGAATTTTTACAAAGATAATTAAAGGTGGTACTGTAAAAGTTGGAGACATAATAGAGGTGCTTTAAAGTGATAGGAGAAATTGTAGCCATTACTGCTTTTGGCAAGATTAATAAGACTGAAAATAAAGTTAATGAAGGAATATTAAAGGAGAATAAAGGATTAGTAGGAGATGCCTACTCAAAAGGTGGAGAAAGACAGGTTTCTTTTTTTAGTGAAGAGGGTAGAAAAAAAATAGAAACACAAGGTATTGGGGGGATCTGTACAAGAAGGTTTTGTGAAAATATAACTATTAAAGATTTAGATTTAGAAAACCTAAAAATAGGTTCCTTAATTAAGATAGGTGAATCTATTCTCGAAGTTAGTCAGATAGGAAAAGAATGTTTTGCAAGCTGTAATTTATTAAAAATAGGCAAACTATGCCCCTTAACTAAAGATGTGTTTTTTTCAAAGGTAATTAAGGGTGGCGTTATTAAAAATGGAGATAAAATTATTCATATTTAATCTAAAAGTTTCTGGAATTTATTCCAATAAGAAACATTACTAATTTCTTTATTGAATTTTATCTAATATTTCTTCCTATAATATTAAAAAAGTATTATTATAAAACATTAATACAATAATAATAGATTTTCAGTGTCAAACTTCACATATGGGAATTCCATGGAACTGAAATAGTAGTTGTTAAATTTTTCCTGAGAAAGTTCTAGATAAATAGGAGAGTCAATGCTTGTATCATCCTTTAGGTATTGATTAAAACTAAAGTATAGGAATATGGATTCTGAATTATATCGATTAATTTTAATTTAAAACTATTTTCCATTTTTAGTCCTCCTTTTTTCCACTTGGAAAATGTTAAAGATGGGCAGGAAAAGTTATTGGGGAAGTGATTAAGGGTGGGGTTATGAAAATGGATACAAAATTAGTATCATATGATAAATTAAAGAAAAGTATTTTAGATCATATTTACCTAGGTATCGTTATTTCTGATAAAGAGGGGAATATAAAGATTTTAAATGAAAAGACTGTAGAAATGTTTAGCTATAGCTATAATGAATTAATTAATATGAAAATGTTCCAACTATTTAAAGGGTGGAAGGAAATAAAAAGTTCAGTACTTAAGAATGAAAGTTTTACAGGAAAAGAGGTCTATGTAAATGCAAGAAGGAATAAGCTAAGGTTCCATTTAAGGGTCTATCCCGTATTAAATGAAAGTGAAAATATTAAAGATATACTATATATTTTTGATGAATTTAAGAAGAAAAGGAAATTAGCTAATAAAATAATAGATAGAGGAGCTATTTACACTTTTGATAAAATAATAGGGAAAAGTGAAAACTTTCAGAAAGCTATAGGATTTTCTAAAAAAGTAGCAGATAGTAAATCTACTATGCTAATAACAGGGGAAAGTGGAACAGGAAAAGAAGTTTTTGCCCAATCAATCCATAATTATAGTAATAGAAAGAATGCACCTTTTATAGCCATAAATTGTGGAGCTATCCCTAGGAATCTTATTGAATCTGAACTCTTTGGTTATGAAGAAGGGGCTTTTACAGGTGCTAAAAAAAGTGGTAAAATAGGAAAATTTGAAGTTGCTGATGGAGGGACAGTGTTTCTAGATGAGATAGGAGAATTGCCTCTAGATTTACAGACTAGATTACTAAGGGTTTTAGAAGAAGGTACAGTTTCTAGAATTGGTAGTACAAGAGAAAAGGTTGTAGATGTGCGGATAATAGTAGCAAGTAATAAGGATTTGAGAGAAGCAGTAAAGAAAGGTAAATTTAGAAGGGATTTATTCTATAGAGTTAATGTTCTACCTTTAAGGTTACCTCCTTTAAGAGAAAGAAGAGACGATATACCTTTACTAATAGATTATTTTATGGAAAAGATATCTAAAGATCTTAATAAAAAACAAGTTAAAATATCTACAGAGAAAATGGAAAAGATAATGAAGTATGAATGGCCAGGTAATGTAAGAGAATTAGAAAATTTTGTTGAATTAATAATAAATGTAGAAGCTGTTCCTGTGAATATTGGAAGAGATAAAAAGGATATTCCTTTAAATATAAATAGTTTAGAAAATAAAGAAAACAAAGATATGTCTCTAGATACTATGGAAAAAAATCATATAATAAAAGTTCTAGAATTTCATTCAGGTAATATTACCCAATCAGCAAAGACTCTTGGAATTGCGAGAAATACATTATATAGAAAAATAGAAAAATATAATATAGATTGCTCAAGAATAGAGCGATGTTCTAATTTGGAACAGTAGTATTAAAAAGAAATGTTCTAAAAGAGTACATATACTTTAAATAACCCAGTGCAATAGTTGATAGCATAGGGTTATTTTTGTTGGTATAAATTTTGCATATTATATAGACAAAAGCTAAGGGGGGCGTATATATTATGCATGGTTATATGGGTAAAATATTAAGAGTTAATCTAAGTGAAAGAAGCTGTAATGTAGAACCTTTAGATGTAGAAACGGCACAAAAATTTTTAGGTTCAAGAGGTTTAGGAGTAAAAATAATGATGGATGAAGTTCCAGCTAAGGTAGAACCTTTAAGTGAAGAAAACAAATTAATAATAGCTACAGGAGCTTTAACTGGTGCACCAGTGCCAACAAGTGGTAGATATATGGTAATTACTAAATCACCTTTAACAGGAGGAATAGCAGTTGCAAATTCTGGTGGGAAATGGGGGCCTAAATTTAAAGCTACTGGTCATGATTTAATTATATTTGAAGGCAAAGCAGATAAGCCAGTTTATTTATCTATTGAAGATGATGATATAAAAATTAAAGATGCTACTCACCTTTGGGGGAAAACATCAAGTGAAACTACTGAAGTATTAGAAGAAGAATTGAAAGGTGGAAATGTATTATGTATTGGGCCAGCCGGTGAAAAACTATCTCTTATGGCATCTATAATGAATGATGTAGATAGGGCAGCTGGTCGTGGTGGGGTAGGTGCTGTAATGGGGGCTAAAAATTTAAAGGCTATTGTAGTTAAAGGTACTAAAAAAGTTTCACTATATGATGAAGAAAGAACAAAAAATGTTTCTAAAGAAAAGATTCGAACCCTATTAAATGACCCTACTGCAGGAGAAGGTCTACCCACTTATGGTAGCGCCATTTTAGTAAATATTATTAATGAAAGTGGCATATTACCAGTTAGGAATTTTAAAAGTTCCTATACAGAAGAAGCAGATAAAATAAGTGGGGAAACTATGACAGAAGATTATTTAGTAAGAAAAGTTGCTTGTTTTAGATGTCCAATAGCCTGTGGTAGAATGATTAAAATGCCTGATGGTACTGAAATAGGTGGACCAGAATATGAAACTATATGGTCCTTTGGTGCAGACTGTGATGTATATGACTATGACGCCATTAATGAATGTAATTTTATTTGTAATGAATACGGTTTCGATACTATATCAGCTGGAGCAACTATTGCGGCAGCTATGGAATTATACGAAAGAGGTTTAATAAAAGATGAAGAAATAGAAGCAGATGGTTTAAGTTTAAACTGGGGAGATGCAGAGGCTGTAGTAGGCTGGACGAAAAAGATGGCTATAAGAGAAGGTTTCGGAGACAAATTGGCTGATGGGTCTTATAGATTAGCAGAGGAATATGGTGCTGTAGAAGTATCTATGACCGTTAAAAAACAAGAACTCCCAGCATATGATCCAAGAGGAGTACAAGGCCATGGAATTACTTATGCTGTTAATAATAGAGGTGGATGTCATATTAAAGGCTATATGATAAGTCCTGAAATATTAGGATATCCAGAAATGCTAGATAGGTTTTCCTTAGAGGGAAAAGCAGCTTATGCTAAAGTCTTCCATGATTTAGCAGCAGTAATAGATTCTATTGGATTATGTATGTTTAGTACCTTTGGATTAACATTGCCAGATTATGTAGATATGTATAATGCAGTATGTGGAGATATCTATAATAATGAAACCTTATTAGAAGCTGGATCTAGAGTTTGGAACATTGAGAAATTATTTAATTTAAGGGAAGGCATAGATAGTTCCCATGATAAACTACCTAAACGATTATTGGAAGAACCAGTGAAAAATGGGCCTTCTAAAGGACATGTTCATCGTCTAGATGAGTTACTTCCTAAGTATTATGAAGTAAGAGGATGGGATGAGAATGGAATCCCAATAGAGGAAACTTTAGAAAAATTAGGACTTGAAGAATATAAAGAAAATGTATAATATATAGGTATAGTATTAATTTTAACAATATTAGGCTTCCTGGGAAGCCTAATATTGTTGTGTGAAAGGGCAGGTGAGGTTTTGATAAAAGTAGAGGTTAGACTATTTGCTAACTTTAGAAAAGGAAGAGAAAAGAAACAAACAATTCAATTGAAAGAGGGAGCAATAATTAGGGATTTATTAGAAATTGTAAATATTCCTGAAGAAGAAGTTAGCATTCTTTTACAAAATGGAAAATACGGTCCTGCAGATAGAGTATTAAATGATGGTGATATTATAGCTGTTTTTCCACCAGTAGGTGGCGGCTAAAATATAAATAAAAGATATTATTAGACCAGCTATTAAATGTCAAGATGTAATTTAATTTATTTTGCCCTAGTGATTTTAGAATTTCCGTCAGAACCCGTCAAGGGAAAAACACCCTTGACAGAACCTGCCATAAATTCTTATGTAAAAATGGGCAAAAC
>DATGTQ010000245.1 GCA_035301805.1 Tissierellales bacterium | reverse complement strand
CAATTTAATGGAGTACCCCCCATAGTTTGGATAGTGTGTTGGTTTATTATTCCAGTAAGGACATGGATATGATCTATAATTATCATACATGATGTTCACTCCTTTTATAGTTTCTATGATATTATATGTTTTGCACTCATAGAAGTTCTTCAAAAGAAATTAACCAAATAGAAATAAAATAGTAAATAATAAAAGGATATCGCTGACAGTAGAATTGAAAGGGGGTTATATAAAATTAAAAGGAAGATGGGATTATTTACAGTATTAGTGTGTATAATAGGGGAATAATAATATTTATAAAGATATAAAGCAAATAGTAGTAGATGAAGCACAGGATTATTATCCAATTCATTTTGAAATGCTAAAGGTGCTTTTTCCAGAGGCTAAATATACTATTTTGGCTGATATAAATCAAACTATAGAAAAACAAATGAAATTAAACTTTAATGAGGAAATACAAAGAATTTTAGACATAAAAGCAGTTACCTTATTAACCATGTCCAAAGGCCTTCGATCCACTGATGACATTATAGACTTTAGTTCAAAATTTATAGATGATTCAGTAAAACTAGAATCTTTTAGCCGTAGTGGAATTTCACCATAAATTGTTTATAAAAGTACTAGGCTTTCCCTAGACGACAAACTAATAGAAATTATAAAGGACTTTAAAATACAGGGCTATGAATCTATAGCTGTTTTATGCAAAAGTTTTAAAGAAGGGAAAAGTTGTAATCAAGAATAAAGAGTGGACTAGACATTGTTTTAATAGGTGACACTTATGATAAAATACAAAGTTAGTAACAATATATGGCTGTGTACTATTATAATGGAGGATAAGAAGTGAAAAATACAAGAAAAAAATATATTATTATACTCATATTTAAGTAGGGGACGATGCCTTTTGATAGTGAAAGTAAAGTACACTTACCAGTGGAAGGTGGCAAATATCAGCCTTACAGTGGCTAATATAAAATCATAAAATTAGTCATGGTTCGGATTTAAGGATGAAATATGTCTTAATGAAGTAGGAACTGGAATTAATCGCAAACCTAAAGGAACAGCGGTGAATTTGTCAATACTTTACTCAAGCCTATAACTTAATATTAAGAAGAATGAACGGAACCCTACTCCTTTATATAGATTAAAAATATCTATTAAAGGAGTAGAATATGAGTAGAAATAAAGAAAATACATCATTTAATTGTGAATACTGTGGTAAAAAAGTTTTACCATTAAGTAATGGTAGTTTTAGAAATCACTGTCCCTTTTGCCTATACTCAAAGCATGTAGATGTAATTCCTGGAGATAGATTAAGTTCTTGTAAAGGACTTATGGAACCTATAGGAATTAAGATGCACTCTAAGAAAGGATTTCAGATAATACACAAATGCTTAAGTTGTGGACAGATAAAAGTAAATAAAATTGCTGAAAATACAAAACAGCCTGATGATATAGAAAAAATAATAGAATTAACTTAAATTCTATAAAGTATATTATTGCACAGCCATATTATAAATAAGTATGAGTTGATAAAGTATTTTGAAAGTAAAAAGTAAACCTTAAAGATGATAGCAATAAAACATATTGAAGAAATAAAAAAGGATATTTTATAATCTTATTATGAGGACGATAAAAGGGATTTTTCAATATGGATTAACAATTAAAATGTCAAAGGAAGAATTGATTAGAAAAATATCTGTAAATAATAGGACTTCTTTTAATAGTATCACAATTTTATTTTTGAAAGAAATAATAGATAAAATCATAAATATTAAAATATGTAAGACAATTCAACTATCTGGTAATACTTATGTATCTTTGTTGGAAGAAGTAGGTTTTAAATATGTTATACCCTCTCACAGTGGAGGAATAGTGGCAGCAAAGCTATTTGAACAATACTCAGGTAAAGAAAGACCAAAAGATTTAGCCACTATTGACGAATTAATAAAAAGGTAGTAAAAGTAGCCATAGAATTAAAAGCATCAATAGATATGGATCCAATGCTAATTGCTACGAAATAAATTTATATTAAATATTTAATTTAAAAAATGTACTGTCCATATCTACAGTACGTTTTTTAGTACAAATATTCTTAGATATGGTAAAATAGCTTTAATAGATGTATTTGTGGAGGGATTTAAATGAAAATGTTTTTAAGTGATAACAATTCAGGAGTACATCCTCGAATTCTTGAAGCTATAAGTAATTGTAATATTGGACATGAGCCTTCTTATGGAGAGGACAAGTATACAGAGAAAGCTAATGAGCTATTCAAAGAAGCTTTTCAAGCAGATGTGGATGTCTATTTTGTAACAAATGGTACTGCAGCAAATATAGTTGGGTTAAATGGACTATTAGAGCCTTTTGAAGCTATAATATGTACTGATACAGCCCATATTAATGTAGATGAATGTGGTGCCTTAGAAAGATTTGGAGGTAATAAAATACTCTACGTACCTAATAGAGATGGTAAGTTAGTTATTGATGATATAAAAGGATTTCTTAATTATATAGGAGATGAGCATCAAGTTCAACCAAGGGTAATATCCATCTCTCAAATTACTGAATTAGGAACAATTTACACTATTGAAGAAATAAAAGAGTTAGCAGATTTTGCCCATACTAATAATATGTTTCTACACGTCGATGGTGCAAGGATATCTAATGCAGTAGTAGCTCTTAATTCTAGTTTTAAAGAAATGATAACAGATACTGGAGTAGATCTATTATCTTTTGGTGGCACTAAAAATGGTATGATGATTGGCGAAGCAATTGTTTCTTTTAATAAAGAACTTAGTAAAAATTTCAAATATATAAGAAAACAAGGTATGCAATTACTTTCTAAAATGCGTTTTATATCTGCTCAGTTCATACCTTATTTAGAAGAAGATATTTGGAAAGAAAACGCTATAAACTCTAATAATATGTCTAAGTATCTAAAAGAAGAATTAAGAATACTTCCAGGTGTAGAAATTATTAATAAGTCTTTAGGGAATATACTTTTTGTTAAAATACCTAAAAGATGGAATGGGCCATTGCAAGAAGAATTCTCTGTTTATCTAATTAATGAAAAAGAAAATATCATTAGATTAGTAACTTCCTTTGATACTACTGAGGAGGATATAGAAAGTTTTATTAATTATATAAAAAACTTTCTAGTGTTTATTAAGAATGATTATCCTAGGAGCAAAAAATAATCTATATAAAATATTCTATTTTTGCTCCTGGAAAATATTTTTCTGTTTTATTTAGAAAAAATTCTTTTAATTCATTTATATCATCTGGGTCATAAACATATTTACCGTATCCAAATTGTCCATATTTAAACTTTCGTTCTTCTTCTTTCATAGGAAGTTTACTCTTAGGGAAGACATTGAGAATATTAGATTTAGCTCTAAGAGTATACCGGTGAGATATAAACTCAAAAGTTAAATCTTTAGGTGACCAATTGCTTGGCATATTTTCATATAAGTATTTTTCTAATAAAGTAAAAAGTTCTGTATATTCATCTTGCCAATTTTCAAATTTAAATATTGGTGCAATAATAAATCCTATAGGATAGCCTGATTTTAGCATTTTTGATGCTGCTATTACTCTATCCAAAAGCTGTGGTGTTCCATGTTCAAATTGTTTAATTGCCTGTTGACAGTTTAAACTAAATCTAAACCGTGTATGGTTATTATGTTCTGCATTTAAAAGATTTTCTATATCAGTAAATTTAGTTACAAATCGAAATCGTCCTAAAGGTTCTTGACCAAAAAACTCTATAGTTTTTTTAAGATTTCCAGTATATTTTTCTACCGGTATAGGGTCTGATGTAGCAGCACCTTCAAATATAGTTATCTCTGGTGCTCTAGATTCAATAATATTTTTAGTTATATCTAATATTTCTTCAATATTAACGTATATTCTTAAATAAGGTTTTGGGCCTAATGTTGTAGATAAATAGCAATATTCACACATACCAGGACAGGAGGTAGCTAGAGGAAGTTGATAATGAGCAGAAGGTTTACAGGTTTGAAAAGTTTTACTCCTTCTAACTCCAATAACTAAAGTATGTTTTGCTTCTCTATAAGCTTCTCCTGGAGTATCACCAACAATACCAATAACCCTATTATGGGAAGTTGTAGGTTTCATTGGTATATTTGTTTTTTCAAAGTAATTTATAAGTTTTTTCCCAAGGGGATAATTTAAAGCGTCAGGTTCATAAAATACTTGTTTAGGCATAAATTCTATCAATATTATTCACCTCCAAAATTTATAATTCCCTAAAAACATAATTTTACTCTGTGTAATCCTTGAGGTAATTGGAATTTCATGTTATCATTTTTGAAAATGTAATATAGATAGGAGGTCAAATAATTGACTGAAAATATTCATTGGTATATTAATAAAAGAATTGAGAGAACGATAAATAATTTTAAAAAGCATAATATGAAGTATTTTATGTTGAAAATGTAGCTAGTTTAAAAGAAAAAATTAAAGAATTAATACCAGAAAAATCAGTTGTAACCGCTGGTGATTCAATGACTCTTTTTCAAAGGGGCATAATAAATATGATGAGAGAAGGTAATTATATTTTCTTAGACAAGCATAAGGAGGGTATAACAAGTTATGAGAAAAAACAAATATATATAGTTTTAGTGCTGATACCTATCTGTCTAGTACCAATACTTTAATTGAGGATGGACAGCTGTATAATATTGATGGATATGGAAGTAGAGCAGCGTCAATTATATATGGACCTAAACAAATAATTATAATAGCTGGTATAAATAAAATTGTTAAAGATTTGGGAGAGGTGGGAAAAAGAGTAAGAAATTATGCAGTACCACTAGATGAAAAAAGGTTAGGAAAGAATACCCCCTGTACGAAAGTTGGATATTGTATGGATTATAAAAGTAGTGATAGAATTTGCAACTATTTCACTGTTATAAATAGCCAATTTAGTAATAGAATAAAGGTAATAATAGTAGGAAAGGAATTGGGATATTAATGTTAACTAAAGTATATACAAGTATTTATTTAAATGAAATTCCTTTACCAAATAATCCTCTACGTGCTTTAAATAGCTACATAATAATTTCAGAGGACAAAAATTTAATTATTGATACAGGATTTAATAGAAAAGAATGTAAATATGCATTAATGAAGGGAATTAAAAAGTTAGGTTTAGACTT
This sequence comes from Tissierellales bacterium, assembly GCA_035301805.1. NCBI lineage: Bacteria > Bacillati > Bacillota > Tissierellia > Tissierellales > Tissierellales bacterium. The sequence goes on along the minus strand of DATGTQ010000245.1, from coordinate 6,916 downwards.
AAACAATACTTATTTATTAGTGACTCACCTTCATGCAGACCATTCAGGATTAGCAGGAGAATTAAGCAAAGCAGGAGTAAAAGTATATGCTGGTAAAATAGATGGAAAGTTAATTAATGAAATGACTAGTGATAAATATTGGCAAGGGTTTGAAAAACATAAAATATTATTTGATTTAGAAAAAGATAATATCTCTTTCGATGATCATCCTGGATACAAATATTGTTTAAAGGAGCCTATTGATTTTATACCTTTAGTTGAAGGAGATGTATTAAACATAGGCAAATATTCTTTTGAAGTAATAGATATTCCAGGACATACACCAGGACATATTGGACTTTATGAGAAAAAACATAAATTATTTTTCGGTGGTGATCATGTACTAGAGAGTATAACCCCTAATATTTCTTTTTGGGATTTCGAAGAGGATATATTATCAGTATATTTTGATAGTTTAAAAAAGATATATAACTATAATATAGACTACTTTCTCTCATCTCATAGAAATATTATAGGAGATCATAAAAGAAGGATTTCTGAAATGTTGGCACACCATGGAGAACGGTTGCAGGAGATAAAAGAAATACTTAAGAATAAAAAAATGACTGTAAGGGATGTAGCAGCAAATATGCATTGGGATTTAAGTTATGATAAATGGAGGGATTTTCCTAATCCACAAAAATGGTTTGCTTCTGGAGAAGCCATGTCTCATTTAGAACATTTATATTATGAAAGTGAAATTGGTAGATTTGAGGAAAATGGCATTTTATATTATAAAATGATTTAATAATAATTTTAATACTGGAGGGTTTCAAAATGAAGGCTTTGTTAATAATTGATATGTTGAAAGATTTTATTGATGAGGATGGAGCATTAACTACTGGCCAGTCAGGTAAAGAAATAGTCAGTTTCATAAATCAAAAGACTAAAGAGTTTAGAGAAAAAAATTATCCAATAATCTATATATGTGATAACCATGAAAAAGATGATAAGGAATTTGATATGTTTCCACCTCACTGTATAGCAGGAACGAAGGGTAGTGAAATAATTGATGAATTAAAGGTTAAAGAAGAGGATAAAGTTATTAAAAAAAGACGTTATAGTTCATTCTTTGGTACTGATTTAGATCTTTATTTAAGAGAAAAAGGAGTAGATGAAATATATCTAGTAGGGGTCAACACTAATATTTGTGTCCTTTACACAGCTGCTGATGGAAGAAATATAAATTATAAAGTAAATATATATGAAGATGGAGTAGCCTCTTTTGATGAAGAAGCTCATAATTTTGCATTAAAAGAAGCTAAAAATACTTTAGGATGTAATATAATATAAACTCTAATATATTAATTCTGGAGGTAGATGTTATGGTACCAATAAATCATATAACTTTTTCAGTATCTAATTTAGAAAAGTCTATAGAGTTTTATGAAAAAGTTTTTAATGCGAAATTACTTGTTAAAGGAGATAGACTAGCTTATTTTGATTTAAACTGTCTATGGTTAGCCTTAAATCTTGAAGAAGCTATTCCAAGAGATGAAATTTATAAATCTTATACCCACATAAGTTTTACTATAGATGAAGAGGGTTTTGAAAAAAAGCTACAAGAGTTAAAGGAATTTAATGTAGATATTCAAATTGGCAGAACAAGACATAAAGATGAAGGGAAGTCTATTTATTTTAGAGATCCTGATGGACATTTATTTGAATTTCATACAAAAACTCGAGAGGATAGAATTAGATATTATAAGAAGAGTAGGAATGATTTAGAATTCTTTATATAGAGAAGTATCTTAAAGAAAATTAATTTGGGTTTAAATTTGTAAATGATAATTTGCTATCTAGACATGAAGTTTATCATAGAAATAATCTTAATGGCATAAGGGATAAAATAATGCATAGAATTTTTAAAAAGGTTCATACCAGGTTACCAAGGGAAAGTATTTTGCACAAATAGGGCTTTCTTGTGTATTTCCAAGGAAAGGTTTAACCATAGCCTATACTTATAATAATTGTAAATGTTTATACCTAACAGCTATTAAGAATTATAAAGTTGATATTATTACTTTAGATTCAGATATAGATATATTTAATAATTATACTAGAAATCAAGGGACTAGTTGTGGACTACCACCACTTATAGAAGTGGTGGCTTTCTATTTCCCAGAATATAGCCAACACTAGGTCTTATGCGTTCTCCACAGGCTTGACTTTGGGCAGTACCTACCCTATATACCCAGTTATCAAAGAACTTTCATGGTGTATTATTGTATCATATTTGCTAGATGCTGGCAATTCATCTCCCACTTATATAAGATGGAAGAATTCTTGCAAGTCTAGGTTAAACTAAATAATAGAAATTCTGCCTTTAACAAAAGATTAATATGACCAATTGTACATAAGGCACCTGAAAGACTCAGGTGCAGTAACTCCAGTTTGTTAAAAAAACTCCACTAAATTTTAGTAGAGTTTTTCTTTATTTAATTATATTAAATCGACCAATTAAAGGTAGTTCTACAGTTTTGCCATTAAACCCATTAACCATTCCCATGACTACCAAAATAAAAACAAATAAATCAAAGATAGGTAGTATAAACAAACTTATACCTGGAATAAGTTTTAGTATTAATTCCCCGGCAACTGCAAATATTAACAATATTAGTCCTTGATTTGCGTGAAATCTACCGTATTTAGATTCTGATGCTAAGACTAAGGGTAAGAAGAACAATAAATATGCTAATCCTGCCAAGGTTTTGTTTTCCTCAATATCTTTTATTTCATCATATTCTATTTCTTCTTCTTTCATTGTAACTCCTCCCCGTAAGTAAATTATATAGTAATTATTTCTTGCCGTAGCATTGTTTACCCAAGAATTTTCCATTTACTCATAAAGTTCTATAATTTATTTTTACTATTTTGTTTAATATTTTTTAAAAGCCCTTGATTTATTAATTAAAATTTGCTACAATATAGTTTAATTAGTTTTGTCACATTTTTGGCTTAAAGTAAATATTAAACTTAGATAGGAAGTAGTAAGTTTAACCTTCTTATTAGAGAGCTGTCGGATGGTGAAAGACAGTAGAAGTAAGACTGAACTCGTCCTTGAGTTGTTAGAGTGAACCATTTATTAGCTTTAACCGGCAAAAGAACCGTTATTTCTAGAAGTGGATAGACTTTTATCTATCAAATAGTGTGGTACCGCGAAAAACCTTTCGTCTCTATATTGGGATGAAAGGTTTTATTTTTTTGATGATTTGTTCTATTAAAATAATTTTGATTAAATGAAGGAGGTTTTATATATAAAATGACTAAGTATAATCCAAAGGTTTTAGAGAAAAAATGGCAACAAGTTTGGGAAGAAAGTAAGGTTTTTGAAACTAGTGATGATAAATCTAAACCTAAATTTTTTGCTTTAATTGAATTTCCATATCCATCTGGAGATGGGCTTCATGTAGGTCATCCTAGACCTTATACTGCTTTAGATGTTGTGGCAAGGAAGAGAAGACTAGAAGGTTATAATGTTCTTTTCCCTATGGGATGGGATGCTTTTGGTTTACCAGCAGAAAATTATGCTATACAAAATAAGATTCACCCTAAGTATGTAACTGAAAGAAATGTAAATAGATTTAGAGAACAATTAAAATCTATAGGTTTTTCTTTTAACTGGGATAGGGAAATAAATACTACAGATCCTGAATATTATAAATGGACTCAATGGATATTTTTAAAAATGTTTGAAAAAGGTCTTGCTTATAAACAAGAAATGCCTATAAATTGGTGTACTTCTTGTAAAGTTGGCTTAGCAAATGAAGAAGTAGTTGGTGGAGAATGTGAACGTTGTGGTGGAAAAGTAGTAAGGAAAGTAAAAAATCAATGGATGTTAAAAATTACTGAATATGCAGATAGATTAATAAATGACTTAGAAACTGTAGATTATATTGATAGAATAAAAACTCAACAAATAAATTGGATTGGTAGATCTGAAGGTATGGAAGTAGATTTTAAAATTGAAGGTGAAGAGGATTCACTAAAAGTATTTACAACTCGTCCAGATACATTATTTGGTGCAACTTATATGGTTATTTCCGTAGAGCATCCGCTAATTGAAAAATATAAAGACAAAATAGAAAATATGAAAGAGTTAAATGAATATAAAGAAATGGCTCTTAAAAAATCAGATTTTGAAAGAACTGAGTTAAATAAAGGTAAGACTGGTGTAGAAATTCAAGGGTTAAAAGCAATTAATCCTGTTAATGGTAAAGAAATACCTATATGGATTTCTGATTATGTATTAATGAGTTATGGAACAGGAGCTATAATGGCAGTACCAGCCCATGATGATAGAGACTGGGAATTTGCAAGAAAGTTTGATTTACCAATTGTAGAGGTAGTTAAAGGTGGGGATATTGAAAAAGAAGCATATACTGATACAGAAACTGGTGCTTTAGTTAACTCTGATTTTTTAAACGGATTAGAAGTAGAAGAAGCTATTGAAAAAATCAATAATTGGCTAGAAGATAAAGAACTAGGTGTAAAGAAGACTAATTATAAATTACGAGACTGGATATTTTCACGTCAAAGATATTGGGGAGAGCCAATTCCTTTAATACATTGTAACGATTGTGGCTGGGTTCCTATACCTGAAGAAGAATTACCTTTAATGCTTCCAGAAGTAGAAAATTATGAGCCTAGTCATACTGGTGAATCACCTTTAGCAAATATGGAAGAATGGGTTAATACTACTTGCCCAAAATGTGGAAAACCTGCAAGGCGTGAAACTGATACAATGCCACAATGGGCTGGATCCTCCTGGTATTTCTTAAGATATACGGATCCACATAATACTGAAGAGTTAGCTAGCAAGGAAGCGATTGATTACTGGATGCCAGTAGACTGGTATAATGGTGGTATGGAACATACTACATTACACTTACTATATTCTAGATTCTGGCATAAATTCTTATATGATATTGGTGTAGTTAATACTCTTGAACCTTATAGTAAAAGAACTGCTCATGGTATGATATTAGGTGAAAACAATGAAAAAATGTCTAAATCCAGAGGAAATGTAATTAATCCTGATGATATTGTTAATGAATATGGGGCAGATACCTTAAGAACCTATGAATTATTCATAGGAGATTTTGAAAAAAGTGTTCCTTGGTTGGAAAGTGGAGTTAAAGGCTGTAGAAGGTATTTAGAAAGAGTATGGAATATTCAAGATATTGTTGTAGAAGGAGATTCCTACTCAGAAGATATGGAAGTATCTATTAATAAAACTATAAAAAAAGTTACAGAGGATTATGAAACATTAAAATATAATACAGCAATAGCTGCATTGATGACTTTACTAAATGATTTCAATGATAAGGGAAAAATAAATAAAGCTGAACTTAGAACATATTTAATTCTATTAAATCCAGTGGCCCCCCATATAACAGAAGGGATCTGGACGAATATGGAACTTGGTGGAATGCTTCATGAACAAATCTGGCCAAAGTATGATGAAGATAAACTGGTAGAAGAAACAATAGAAATGCCAGTACAAGTAAACGGCAAGGTAAGAGGGAAAGTAGTTACAGGGTTAGATGATTCACAAGAAGCTGTTAAGGAAAAGGCTCTAGAAGATGAAGGCATAAAGAAACACCTTGAAAATAAGACAATTGTAAAAGAAATCTTTATACCTGGCAAAATATATAATATAGTGGTAAAATAGTTAGAAGCGGAGGGTAATTCTCCGCTTCATTATCATATGAGGAAAGGTAAGTAAAAACTAAATGCAGAAAATAAAGGTAATAACAGATAGTACTAGTTATATACCAATGGATTTTATAAAAGAGTACGATATATCAGTAGTACCATTATCATATACTTTTGAAGGGAAAGGGTTTAAAGAAGGATTTCCTGGTGAATTTGATAGTTTCTTTAACAAACTTAGCACTTCTAAATCTTTTCCGACAACTTCACAACCATTAGTCATAACCTTATCATCAAAAATAAGTGGCACTTATAATGGTGCTGTACTTGCTAAAAATATGTTGGAAGAAGAAAAAATATCTGTAGTGGATTCTTTACAATCAGCTTCTAATTTGAGATTTTAGTTGAAGATAGTTTAAAAATGATTAATGATGGAATAAAGAGAAAAGAAATTGTTAAACATATAGAAGAGAAAAGAAAAAATATGAGTGTATATTTAACTGTAGATATCCTAGAATACCTTAGACGAGGTAGCAGATTAAGTGGAATTAAACTGTACTTGGGTCTGTATTAAGTATTAAACCAATAATTCAATTAAAGAATGGTGAACCTACTTTATTAGAAATAGTTAGAGGAAAGAATAGAGCTATTAAAAAAATAATAGGGAAGGTTTCTGAGACTGTAAAAAGAATAATATATGTCATGTATTAAATAAATCAGGAGCTTCAAATATAGAAAAAATTCTAAAGGAAAGATTTCCTAAAGTAGAAATATCTATAGATGAGCTAGGACCAATTGTTGGAGCTCATTTAGGACCCAAGGGTATTGGATATGTTTTTATTAGTTTTATTGGTTCTTTATACATGATAAGTATGTTATAATTAAGACGTAAATATATTTGTGTACTAATTTTGGAGGTGCGTAGGGTGGCAAAAAGAAAAATTTTAGTAACAGGTGCTCTTGGTCAAATTGGGTCAGAGTTAACTATGGAGCTTAGAAGAATTTATGGAGATGATAATGTTATAGCAAGTAGTAGACGTAAAAAAGAAGGCCATGAGAATGTTATGGAATCTGGAGTTTTTGAAATATTAGATGTAACAGATGGTGAAAGAATATCTGAAATAGTGAAAAAACATAATGTTAATACTATTATTCATTTAGCAGCGTTGTTATCAGCAGTAGCTGAAGATAAACCAGCAGCAGCTTGGAATATTAATATGAA
>DATGTQ010000244.1 GCA_035301805.1 Tissierellales bacterium | reverse complement strand
TAGAAAAGTAAAAGGTAGTTATATTTTATTGGTTTCTTGTGGTTTTTGCAAAACTAATATTGCTAAGTATCAAAAAGTAGGTAAAGGAAATTTATTAAGAATGCATATTGATAGAATTATTGAAGGTTCTATTGATTTTTCCAAGGATCCAGGAGCTATACATTGCCCTAATTGTGGTGAGTTATTAGGAACAAGAATGACTCTAAAAAGGGAGAATAAGGATGTTTATAAAATGCTACGTAGTACTTTCAATACTAGAAGGGTTAATAGATGATAGCTAAAGTAAAAAAACCTTATAATGGTTAGAAATAGCTGTTATAAGGTTGTATATATAAGAATAAGTGTCTCTAAGGGATAATTTTAATCAAAAGTATCTTCCTTGGCTTATTTAAATTTCAAGATGAGTCATTCCAAGTATTATTACCTTTTTATCAATATTTCATTCGTAGGTTAAATCTTTCTTATATGGGATATGTATAATAAAACTTTCGGATGATAAGCACTTGATACTAAAGCCATTCTATAAACTTAAAAAAACATGCTAATTTCTATAAAACTAAATAATACAAATACCACACTATTGAAAATAAAAGTCTTGAACCTCGTATAAATTAAGGTTTAAGACTTATTAATTTTTATATAAAATATGTACAGGAATATATGGTGTGAATGGTGTTTTATAAAGGCCTGCTTCTATGCCTTTGTTAAATATTTATAAAATTTGGGGATTTCAAATATATTAGATAGTTTAGCATATATTATTTCATAATTTTCGTTAAAACTAGACAAAAGAAGCTATTAGTATTAATTTACTGTGCATTCAAAAATATTTTTTGTTAATATATAACATAGAAACAAAATATTTTTTCAAGTAGTATTTTTAGTTGAGTTTTATATTTCGAGCAAGAATATTTTATAATAATAATTAACTGTACTCGATACTTATTCAAAAAATTAAAGGATATTAAAAGGAGAGATAAAAAATGAATGAGGAAAGTGTTTCAGAGTCATTTTTAGATAGTTTTTATAATCTATCTAAAAATGGTACAAATGTAAAAACTGAAATTATTGCTGGTGTTACAACTTTTATAACTATGGCCTATGCATTAATAGTAATTCCTAGTTTTTTAGCAGATGCAGGGGTACCACCACAAGGGTTATATACTTCTGTATGTTTAGTTGCAATAATAGGTACTATGTTACATGCACTTTATTCCAAGTTACCATTTGCTACTTCACCAGGCCTAGGGCTTACTATATTTTTTGCATATAAAGTATGTGCACCAGTATCCCAAGGAGGGTTTGGTTATACTTGGCAGCAAGGGTTGGCCGCTGTTGCAATATCAGGTATGCTATTTGTTATAATTACATTAACACCCTTAAGAAGAATCATCATTGAGGCTTTGCCTAATTGTGTAAAAATTGCAATAACTGCTGGTATTGGATTGTTCATATCACTTGTTGGATTTAAAAACTCTGGAATAGTTGTTGCCATAGAAGGTGGAATGCATTTTGGTAATTTAAGAGACCCGGCAGTGTTATTAAGTGTTTTAGGCATATTTTTAATTTTAGTCTTTATGGCTAAGGGGGTAAAAGCTTCAATTCTACTCTCTATAGCTATAGTTACAATAGTAGGAATTCCTCTTGGTGTAACTAACTTTTCAGAATTTCAAGCATTCTCATTACCACCATCAATAACAGATACCTTATTTAAACAGGATTTTGCTGGTTTGCTCGGTAATGGTGGTGCTGGAAAAGCTTTATTAAATGTTATTATGATTGTACTTACTATTAGTATGGTTGATCTATTTGATAATATTGGTACAATGTTGGCAGTAGCAGAAAAAGGTAATTTATATGATGAAACTGGAGATGTTAAAAATTTTAAAAAAGCTTTACTTACCGACGCCGTTGCTACAACCATAAGTTCCTTCTTAGGATGTACAACTACATCAACTTATTTAGAAGTTTCTTCGGGAATTGCTGCAGGAGGTAGGACTGGGCTTTCCGCACTTGTTACTGGCATAATGTTTATAATAGCTCTATTTTTCTCAGGGATCGTTAGTATAGTTCCCGCGGCTGCTACAGCACCAGTTCTTATAGTAATAGGTATCCTTATGATTGGGGCAGTAACAAAGTTAGATTTCAATGATATAACAGAGGCAGCACCATCTTTCTTTACCATTGCATTAATGCCTTTCACAGGAAGTATTGCTGAAGGTATTGCAGTAGGCATTATTTCTTACGTAATATTAAAACTTGCTACAGGAAGACATAAAGAAATTAAGCCAGCTATGTATTTATTATCTATATTATTTATGATAAGGTTTGCTATAATTTAAACAATATAATATTAGATACATAATTTATATAAAATATAAACCTTTAAGCAAATGAAAACGTTCTAAGAACTTAAATTAGATTTGTATTTCAAACATCATATGAATTGCTGGACTTAAAAAAACAAACCTGATGAAGGCCTATTAAACCTTTACCAGGTTTGTTTTTAAGAAAAAGTTCTAATAAAAGGTAGGCAATGTTAGATATTAGATCCTGGTGTTTTCTTTGATGTATCATACCCTAGCTCATAATATTCATTATTATTAAACTTAAAAGTTTTAATTAATTCAAGTCCAAGTTTTTTAGTATGGGCATTATAGGATCTAGGGTTAATTTTATTAATAAAGGTAATTAAAATAGGGTACCTTTTATTCATTTGAGTCCTTAAGAACTCAAAAAGATTTGGTAGAACTTCAGAACCGTGATAATCTTTATGAACGCAAATTGGTCCATATTGATAGGAGTTTCCTGTAGAAAGAACTTGACCCTAATATTTTGTCCCTGATAAGTCATTTATCATATGTTGAAATAAAGGCCATGCTAACCAATATTCCCAAGATGCAGCCATGGCATAGGCTATAACTCTATTACAATCACAAGCTATAGTAAGTCCATTTTCTTTTTCGATTAACTCTTCAAATTGTTTTTCTGTAAATAAAGTTGTAACAAAGCCATCAGATTTGTCTTCTTCACTTATGGTTGATACATGGTATTTTTGCTGTAATTCTGAAATAGCAGGGATATCCTCTAAAGTAGCATTTCTATATCTCATTAAGTGGCCTCCTTTTCTTTTAATGATTATGGTAAAAATTCATATTACAAAAAGGTGAAGCCAAGGAACTTAAAAAGCAACTTAACCGATATGGAGTTAATTTCTCTGTAATGAAGAATAAGGAGTCTGGGCTTTATTCAGTATTCTTCCAGGCAAAAGATACAAAGGTTATGGATCTAGCCTTTAAAAAAGCTATAGAAAGATATGAAAAGAAAGAAAATAAAAGAGACTCAACAAGGGATATTTTAAACAAATTTAAAAGGAGGGTGAAAAATACGGTAGTTAAAGATAAGGTGAAGGAAAAACACCATCAACAAGATGGGTAAAGAGAGCAGGTATTTAAGAGAAATCTTAGGTATATTTTTTATTGAGATAAGGTGAAGTGAATGGATTTTGAATATTTTTACAGGAGTGATGCTGAAAGTTTAGGTTTATCCGTTTACCTATAGTTCCTATTAAAGATGAGAAATTTAAAGGTTTATTAATAGGTGTGAAAGTGCTTTATTCCATGTATTTATCAATTGAAATTTGGTTCTTTATTCTCTATTGATTCAAGAGTTTGCTGATCTTTAGACTCGAATTTATTAATATACTTAGATCAGGATTTATTCGGCAGTCTGTAGGTGATCAAATGATACTGGACTTATTGGATCCTTCCTGTGTAAATTACTAATATCTATAGTAGGTAAGATTATATAAAGATTATCAATTATACATAGGATAAGCCTTATGTTATAATCTAAACGAAATTATAAGATAAGGAGGTTTTTCAATGGATCATAGACAAAAAATTTACGCATTAGTTTTTTCGGGGTTGGCTATAGCCGTAAATATAGTACTAGGTACAGTAGTAGGTATGCTTAATATACCTTTATTATTTTTAGATACTGTTGGAACCATATTTACAGCAGTAGTGTTTGGACCTTGGTATGGGGCATTAGCAGGAGGACTTACAAATGTAGTTCAAGGGGTTATAACAAACCCAAAAACTATTCCTTTTGCAGTAGTTAATATAGTAATAGGTTTGGTTGTAGGATTTATTGCTAGAAGGTGGAAGTTTGATTTCAAAACATCTTTTATTACAGGCCTAATACTTGCAGTTGTTGCACCCTTAATCGGTACACCAATAGCAACATATGTTTATGGTGGCATTACAGGAGATTTCAATGATGTGCTTTTTACATGGTTGGTTCAATCGGGGCAGAAGGTATTTACAGCAGCTTTCATTCCTAGAATAGCAAGTAATATTATTGATAAGATTGTAAGTTGTCTGATTGTAGCACTCCTAATCCAAAGGTTACCAAAGAAATACATTGAGGGAGCAAAGTAGTGGACAGAAAGAAAAGAATAGTATTCATTTCACATTGTATACTAAACCAAAATGCTGTGGTAAAGCCTTTAGCTAGGGCAAATGGTGCCTATACAGATATAATAAAGGAATTAATGAAAGAGGGGATAGGAATTCACCAACTTCCTTGTCCTGAATTTAGGTATCTAGGCTTGCAAAGAAAACCTATGAGTAAAAATGAATATGATACTGCAGAATATAGAAAGCTTTGTACTAGTATATCAGAAGATACCTTAAAGATATTAAAAGAGTATTTGGATAACGATTATGATATAGTGGGAATAATAGGTATAAATCAAAGTCCAACCTGTAGTATTAGAGAGACTATGGGTATATTAATGGAGGAATTATTATCTCTAGCCGATAAACAAGGGATAAGTTTAAAAACGTTAGATATACCTACTGATTATGTGGATGGGAAAGATAATTCTAATTTTATTTTGAAGTTAAGGAAATTTATAATGGAATAGTCAGGATAGCAGATAGATTTTATCTGCTATTTATTATTTATGGTAAGGTGGTTGGAATGTTAAGTTTATATAGTATAATTAGTATAATACAATGATTAGAGTGTCAAAAGGTCATTTTTCCTATATTGGCGATTTTCTGATATTTAAGGTGATAGAAGATTATTTGCCAAAACAAAAAGGTAAAGTAATCCAACTAAAGGACCATTAACAGGATGCTATAGATAGCTTACAGGAAATGAAACGGAAAGGAGAGAGTATAGCACTTTTATACCATGCCACAGGGGAACGTGTCATAATAGTGATGGGTGCAATAAATGTTTTTAAATCAAGGGATTCAGGAACTTTAACCAAATATAATTCATGCATTGCTTAGAGTAATTAGGATCTAATTGCTGTAAGCAGTGCATAAGAAGTGACGATTTTATTTTTTTAATAGTTATTATTATTTAGTATACTTATATTAAAATCATTGTTAGTTACGAATAAGTAGAATAAAGTTCAGAGGTATATAAATTAATGAAAATATTATTTATTTAACTATTGCAATTTTTGCAGTATCTTTGGGAATTATAATCAGAACACTTAATAAATTAAAACAAGACTTATTAGTGATAAAATCAAGTTTAGATAAAATTACTAAACAAGTTGGGGTAGTTGATATACCAATAGAGGATATGAGTATAGAAGAATTAAATGCTAAATTAAAGGAACTCATTTTAAAAGATGAAAGAATAGAGGCAATTAAGATGTATAGGATAGCTACAGGAAAGGATTTAGAAGAGGCTAAAAGCTATATTAATAACTTAATATAACTTCTTTACAATTAATGAACATCATTTATAAATAGTAGCATTATAATACAATACCACATGATAGCTATCTGCAAAAGACCTTTGACAACGAAACACATGCTATTAGCAAATACTTTTGATAGGGCTAAAATGTTTCTTTGATTAAGATAAAAGAGAAAGGAGATGTGGAAGGATGGAGTTAGGAAATCAGATTAAAAAGTATCGAAATGAATTAGAAGTTTCTCAAGAAAAATTAGCTGAAAAAATTTATGTTTTTAGACAATCTGTATCTAATTGGGGAAATGATAAAAATTATCCAGATATAAATAGTCTGATTCGTTTAGGTGAAGTCTTCCAAGTCCCTCTCGATATTTTAATTAAAGGAGATGTGGAAAAGATGAAAAAAGAGATAAGTGAAAAAGACAGAAAAGATTTTAATAAGGTGAGCAATATACTTGCTATCCTGTTTGGATTATTAATATTAACACCGATGCCTTTGTTGTATTTTCTGGATAACGTTGGAATAGCAATTTGGGTTATATTAGCTGTGGTTTCAATGTATGTAGCCATTTTAGCTGAAAAGAAGAAAAAAGAATTTGATATTCAAACATACAAAGAAATTATAGCCTTCACTAAGGGAAAAATTTAGATGAAATTTCAAAAGCAAGAGAAGAAGGGAAACGGCTGTATCAAAAAATATTATTAATAATTTTTGTTGTAATTTCTACTGTAATATTATCATTAGTAATAATGTGCGTACTAACAAAATTCTTCTAATAAGGTTTAAATGTGGTAAGTTATGAAATATGGGATGAAGTGTCCAGTATGTAGTACTGAAGTGGAAATGTTTGATATTTGCGATAATTAATATTATAAGAGATTTTCCAACTATATCAGAATGGACAATTGGGCTATTGCTACTTGAACCAGAAGAGCGAGGTAGGGGATTAGGAATAATAATACATGAAGCATTAGTTAAGTGGGCAGGACATTTAGGAGCAAAGAGATTTAGTATAGGAGTAATTGAAGATAATAATAGAGCTTTCAAATTTTGGTCAAATTTAGGGTATGCAAAGATAAAAGAAATTAATATGGATATTGCATCAAAAAATCAAGTGGTAAATCTTATGATGGTAGAATTTTAAACCAGGTTTTAAAAATGAAATTTAGCTACACATAATTTATATTTTGTTCATTTAGTGCATTATAAATAATCTAAATAGTGCTTATAAAAATTTAATAAAATTAAAACTAAACATAGAAACCCAAAGAGGCAAGTCTTCGATCAATTTATGTTCTGATAGTCTTCGCCTCTTTTTTATTTCAAGAACTATATAGAAAGAAAGGATTGAGAATGGTGTCAAAATATTTTATGTATGGTACATCACTGAGAAGAATAGAACAGCTGCTGATGTTGACCATAATTTCCACCCCAAGAAGAAGCAGAATAATTATTTTAATTGAGAAAGAGGTATCAAGTAAGACAACAGATGGTAACGCCATTGATGTTATAATCAGAGCATGTGTCTCCCAATCTCATGAAGAACAACTTCCATCTTTTTCTTTGTCTCTATTAGACAGATAAAATAGTATGATACGTTTGCTTCTGGATCAAGGATTGGAACAATCACACGATTTGTGGGGGTGCCATCCCGCTTGATAACTAAATCCGATGTGAAACAGGGAAGCGCAGAGTTTTTAACTAGCTCTTCAAATGAGAATTGATCGTCTTGAACTAAAAAATGAGAAGCAGGCATTTTCTTTAAACATAAATCATTCCAAAATCCAATTCTGGACCGAAGAAGAAAGCTTTCACCATCTATATCTTCAAAATAAATGCCATTGCGTTCAGCTAAAGGATGGGCTGGTGGAAGGGATAAAAATAAGTGCTCTTCTCCATATTTCATACAATGTATGTCTGAATCGTTTATTTCTTCATGTAAAATGATAAATTGATATATTCTATTTTTTAATCCTTGCAATAATACTTCTGTATTTTTCAGATCAGAGGATATGGTCATTTCTGGATAAAGGGTGGATAACAGTGGAATGGTAGACCATAAAGGTGCAGGAGCACAGGAACCAACGGAAATAGTACGTTGACTTCTGTCAAATGCCTGCACACGTTCCATCATATCCTTGGCTTGATTTAATACTCTTTCCGCATATTCTACTGCTAAGGAACCATTTTGATTTAATATTATTTTATTCTTTTGGCGTTCAAAGAGAGTTACACCTAGTTCTGCTTCTAGCTTTTGCATAGAACGACTTAATGCCGGTTGGGACAAATGTAACTCTTCAGCAGCCTTTGAAAGAGTTCCATATTTAGCGAATGCCAGTAATTGTTCTAATTGATATATTTCCAACATAGTCCTACCTCCAAAAATTTCATTATAATCATTTTAGTATGCATTTTAATTATAGCACATTTCTTAATTGGCATTGTACTTTTTTATAAAAAGTGTTTATACTTAATTTTAGGGCTTAGAAAAAACAAGGAGATTATGAAATGAAATATGTTACTTTAAACAATGGAGTCAAGATGCCTATAGAAGGTTATGGAGTTTTTCAAATCCAAGACCCAGATCAGTGTGAACAATGTGTAAGTGATGCACTTGAAATTGGATATCGATTATTTGATACTGCATCATCATATTTTAATGAAGAAGCAGTTGGAAATGCAATTCGAAAATCAGGTATTTCAAGAGAAGAAATCTTTGTTACTACAAAGCTATGGGTTCAGGATATGGGATATGAAAATACTTTAAAAGCTTTTGAAACCTCTTTGGGAAAACTTAGACTTGATTATCTTGATTTATATTTGATTCATCAACCCTTTGGTGATTATTATGATTCATGGAGAGCTATGGAAAAATTACTAAAGGAAGGTAGAATCCGTGCTATTGGTGTTTGTAACTTTAGTCAGGGACGTTTAGTTGATTTATGCATGAATAATGAAATCACCCCGGCAATTAACCAGATTGAAATACATCCTTTCTATCAACAACAGTCCGCAATAAATATTATGAAAGAATATCAGGTTCAACCAGAAGCATGGGGACCCTTATCTGAAGGCCAGAAAGATATATTCAGGAATAAGGTTCTGGAAGGGATTGGTAGTAAGTACAATAAAACTGTTGCACAGGTTATTCTACGATGGCATATTCAGCGAGGGGTTGTGGTTATTCCAAAAACAGTTCACAAGGAACGTATGATAGAAAATAGGCAAATATGGGATTTTGAATTAAATGAGAAGGATATGTATACAATTTCAACTATGGATATTGGCTATAGTGAAATAATTAATCATAATAGTGCATGTACAGCAAAATGGTTAAATGAATGGAAAATTCATGAGTAACCAGTAATCTCATATATATCGAAGATACATGAGTATAATCCCATATAGTCAAGTGTTGCTGATAAGGCAAAAAAGAAAATATTAAAGAAAGAGGTAATTAAAATGGAATTTGTAAAATTAAATAATGGAGTAAAAATGCCGGTATTAGGATTTGGAGTTTTTCAGGTAACCGATCCAAAAGTATGTGAGCAGGCAGTGTTAGATGCCATTTCGGTAGGATACCGTTCTATTGATACAGCACAGGCTTATGGAAATGAAGCAGCAGTAGGAAATGCAATAAAAAAATGTGGTGTTCCAAGAGAAGAATTATTTATCACAACCAAGGTTTGGATTTCAAATGCTGGTTATGAAAAA
>DATGTQ010000243.1 GCA_035301805.1 Tissierellales bacterium | reverse complement strand
AAAAGCAGTATCAAGAAGAACTACAGGTTGGGCAGTAATATTAGGTATAATCATTTTCATAATAGCAATGAACCCACCGGAATTAATGGTATGGTTAAACCTATTTGCCACAGCAGGCCAATTGTCAACTTTCCTATGGCCAACATTATTAGGATTATATTGGAAAAAGGCTAATAAAGAGGGAGCATTGGCAAGTATGATTGTAGGTATAGGAACTTATATATACTTTGACTATTTCATACCAAGGCCATTAGGACTTCATGGAATAGTGCCATCATTATTCCTTTCATTAATTGCATTTATAATAGTTTCAAATATGACAGAAAGACCATCAGACGAAATAATAGAATTGTTTTGGGGAATATAGAATCTGGAAGAATAAAAAACAAGGAATGCCGGCGGCATTCCTTATTTTTTGTATAAATCCTTAGAAATTCTTCCTGTGTACTCATCCAATAGTTGAATATAATTTTTAATCTTTGTATTTTCAAATCTAATTTTTGGAATAGAAATACTCAAGCTGGCAACGGCTTCATTATCTTCATTTAGTATAGGCATTCCCACACATATAAGACCTTCTACAAACTCTTCATTATCAATGGCATAGCCTTCTTTTCTAATATCCTGTAGTTCTTTTTGAAAGTCTTCGTCAGAAGAAATAGTGTTATTAGTATACTTTATATAATTATTGTCAAAAGAAAACCTATTTGAATTAAATGCGGCCATAGACTTTCCAAGAGCACTACAATATATTGGTATATTCATACTAGAATCAACATCAACTCTGAGGGGAGATGTTGAGACAATTTTATCTAAATATATTATGGTATAACCATCTAATATACCAAGGTTAATAGTCTCATTTATTTCTTCAGCCATTTTTTCTAAATGCTTTCTAGATGTTTCTTTAATGATATTATCAATCATCAAGTGTTGACCTAGTGTATGAACCTTCATAGTTGGAAAATATTCATATGTAGAATTATCTTGATCTATGTAATGTAAATATTTAAGTGTATTTAAAATTCTTTGAGTAGTACTTTTAGTATATCCGGTTTTTTCACTAACATCAGTTAAAGTAGCTTTTTTTTCCTCAATAACTAACTCAAGAACATCAAATATTTTTATAGCTGATTTTATAATATTCTTATCCTCTAGCTTATTATCCAAAACTATACCTCCCATAAATTCATATATCATAATTATATGTTAAACTGTCAAAATATACAATGAGTCAGTAGGGACGGTCCTAACTGACTCACAATCTGAGTCACTAAGGACCGTCCCCAGTGACTCACTTCCCTCTTGACTCACATGGCACTTTGATTAAGTTCATTAGCTTAGCTGTAAATGTAGAAGAGAAGTCCTTTTTCTTAAGGAAAAGGAAGCCCCTTCCATAGTGATAACTTGGAAGGGGAGGATTCACTATTGCTTTAGTTTCATAGATAATACAGCTAATCTATTTATATCTGTATTATCTAGATGTTTTGAAAATAGCTCTGCATTTGGTCCATAGGCTTTAACAGGGACGTCTACTCCTGTATGAGCTGTGGAAGTCCATCCGGTATTTGATCTTGTATTCATTATATTAGTAAGGACTTTAAAAATATCCCCTTTCTTTTTATCTCCTAATGCAAGTATTATTTCTGATTCTTCTTTTTCAGTAAGATCATTTATTCCTAGCTCATCCTTAATTAGAGTTTTATAATTTGATATTGTAATAATCTCTGATAAGTATTCAATTGATTTTCTCTGTCCTTTTAAAACTTCTGGATAGTATTCATATTTATTATTGGCACCAATGGAAAGTCCTCCAGTTTCATGATCTGCTGTGACTATGACTAAAGTTTGTTTATCTTTTTTTGCAAATTCATAAGCGGCTTTTACTGCTTCATCAAAATCTAATACTTCATTGGCCATAGCACCAGGATCATTAGCATGAGCTGCATGGTCGATTCTTCCACCCTCAACCATTAGGAAAAATCCTCTATTGTTTTTACTTAATATATCTATAGCCTTATTTGTCATTTCCTCAAGGCTTGGCTCTATTGAAGAATCTCTATCTAATTTATAATTTATATGAGACTCATTAAATAGACCAAGAATTTTCCCATCATTTATATTCTTTAAATCATTTTTTGTTTCTACATAATTATAGCCCATATTTTTAGCTTCTTCTATAAGATTCCTACCATCTTTTCTTTTACCACCATCTTTTTTATCAATAAAATTAACTTTTCCTCCACCCAGTATTACATCTACCTCATGTTCTATTATATCTTCTGCTATTTCAGTCTCATTACCTCGATCAATATTGTGAGAAGCAAAACAAGCAGGTGTTGCATGGGTGATTCTAGTAGTAGTTACAATACCCGTGGATTTCCTAGCTTTTTGTGCTTTTTCAAGAATTGTTTCTATAGGTTCCTGGTTTAAATCTACACTTATAGCTCCATCATAGGTTTTTACGCCAGTAGCCAATGCAGTTCCTGCTGCTGCAGAGTCAGTAACCCATTTATTTTCAGGATCTGCTGAATATGTGGATGCAGTACCAGTGTAATCAAATTTGTCTATATAGAGCTCATCCCCCTTATAGATTCGTCCTAAATTAACCTGCTCAGTTCCCATTCCATCTCCAATAAGGAGTATTACATTTTTAACTCTACTTGGTTCAGCAAAAGATGGAACATAGCTTGTCAGAAATAAAGAAACAACTAATAACGCTGCTAAAACTAAACTAAATCTTTTTTTCTTAAAGAAATCCTTAAAAAAATTCATGAAAAACCCCCCTTAAAATTATATGTTTTAATTAATAATATGGGACATCCATCAAAAATATGACAAGCCATAGCAAAAATTTATGAGTCAGTAGTGAGTCAATGGGGACGGTCCTGATTGACTCATGTCCCTCTTGACTTAGACAAGATTATGTTATAAAATATAAGAGACCATATAAGGACATGTCCTATTATATATTATAGAGGTGATTGATTTGTATATAGATGAAAAAATGGTAATTGATGGTGCGAGGATAGTAGAAGTAGATATACCTTATGCTATACCCTTTCAGATAAGTGGAGGATTAAGCTATAGCCGAAAGTCTTTAATAATAGAGTTATATTCAGACGGAGTTATTGGCTATGGGGAATCAGCTCCTTTTGAAGCGCCATTTTATTCCTCAGAAACTATATCTTCTGCTAAAGCTGTTTTAAGTGAATGGTTATTTCCAAAAATTATTGGTAAAGAAATTCAATCTATTGAAGATATAAACCAAAAACTGAATGAAAATATAAGGGGAAATAACTTTGCTAAGGCAGGTATAGAAACTGCTTACTGGGATTTGGTAGCTAAGAAGAATAATATTTCTTTAAAGGCACTTTTACATCATAAGTTAGAAGAATTAGGCACTACTAAAGAATATTTAAGAAACAAGGATTATATTTATTCAGGAGTATCAATAGGAATTCCTGAAGATGGAAGCTACAAAACCTTAGAAAGATGGGTTAAAGAGTATGTAGAAGAAGGATATAAAAGGGTTAAAGTAAAGATAAAACCAGGTTGGGACTTAAAAGCTATAGAAACTGCAAGAAATGTTGTAGGCAATGATTTTATACTATGGCCTGATGCCAATGCTTCCTATGATCTAGAGGAACATGAAGAAATATTAAGAGAAATGGATAAGTATAATTGCACTTTCATAGAACAGCCTCTTAACCATGATGATATATTAGAACATAATAAACTAAGGCAGGTCATAAAAACACCTATATGCTTTGATGAGTCTTTAAAATCAGAAAGAGTAGCTAAACAAATAATAGAATTGGGTGTATCAAAGATTTGGAACATTAAGATACAAAGAGTAGGTGGGCTTTATGAAGCAGCAAAAATCTATAGTTTAGCTTCTAAACATGAAATAGAAGTTTGGGGAGGAACTATGCCGGAAAGTGGAATTGGTGGAGCAAGTATACTAGCCTTATCAACCTATGCTGGTTTTAAATACCCTGCATGCATAGAACCTAGTAGTCGTTGGTATGGAGCTGGAAAAGATTTAAAGGAAATGAAAATGGATGATAAAGGAAGAGTATATTTAGAAGAAGAGATAGGAATAGGACAAATAAATAAAGCTAATTATAAAAAGTATGGCAAAGTAGTATATGAA
The DNA here is from genome assembly GCA_035301805.1 of Tissierellales bacterium. Classification (NCBI taxonomy): domain Bacteria; kingdom Bacillati; phylum Bacillota; class Tissierellia; order Tissierellales; species Tissierellales bacterium. Next base: position 3,475 of record DATGTQ010000243.1, on the reverse strand, counting down.
TAAAAATACTTTGAAATTATATTTAATATACTATATAATTAAATAAAGACATATTAAAGAAATGTCTGAAAAGGAGGAGTAAAGTTATGAAGTTTAAAGAAGTTCAAAAAAAGATAGAAAAAAGTATAATACCAGCTGTACCAGTACCTTTTAAAGAGGATGGGAGTATTGACTATGATTCCCAAGCATCCTATGTAAAGTGGATGAATGATCAACCTATAAAATCTGTTGCTTTATGGGCCCATACAGGTAGAGGACTTAATCTTACAAAAGAACAAAGGGAAAATGTTTTCAATTCCTGGCGTCAAGGACTTAGTGATGACAAGTTAATACTTTGTGGTGTAGGTGCTAATGGAAATGGTTCTATAAGTGATGAAGAGTACATTGAGAAAGCTGTAGATATGGCGAAGCATGCAAAAGAATTAGGAGCAGATATGATTCTCCCTTACGCTCCAACTTTGTTTAGGGGTAGAGATGATCAGGATGAAATGATAGTAAAATACCATGAAAGAATTGCAGAAGTAGGACTTCCAATGATTTTATTCTTCTTGTATGAAGCAGCAGGAGGAATTACTTATTCTCAAGATGTACTAAGGAAATTATTTAATATAGAAAATGTAATTGGAATAAAAATGGCTACTTTGGATTCAATAATGACTTATCAAGATGTAAGTAATTTAATAGTAGAAGAATATCCACATGTATCTTTAATTACAGGAGAAGATAGAATGTTTGGATATACAATTATGAGGGATGCAGTAGGAGCATTAGTAGGATTAGGCAGTATATATACTCAATTACAATTCGACATGATGAAAGCTTATTACAATGGTAAGTATGAGGAGTTTATTGAAAAAAATGCTCTTGTTGAAGAAATAGCAGAATATACATTCTATGCTCCTATGGAAGGATATATAGAAAGAGTACTTTATATACTAGGTAAAAAAGGAATAATTCATATGGAATCAGCAAATGATCCTTATGGTCCAGGAGTAACAGATGAAGAAAGAAAAAGAATTGATAAAGTTATTGAAAAATTAGGAGATATGTAAATACTTTAAGGGGAGGAGTAAAATGAATAATATTTATTTATTAAAAGATGAATTAAATATTGACCCAGCAGTAAAAGAAAAAATTAATTCAGATTATAATAAAATACAGTATGAAGATGTAGGATTAGAGAAGTATATTTTAGAGAAATATAAACTAGATGTTACTGGTAAGTATGGAGATTTAATTATAAAAAATCCCTTTGGTAAAGCTTCTGGCCAGCTTTCCTCCAATATATCTCAAGTTAAAACAGATGCTAATGACGGTTTAGGCTTCACTGTTTTGAAAACAGTAATTTCTCAAAATGAGAAGGCGGAATCATCCATGGAAAAATGGAAAGTTAAAGCTCCTAAGATGGTTGTAGAAGAAATTGTAAGTAAAAGGGGAGAAAAAGGATATACAGTTACCTGGAAAGGAAGAGGATGGGATAAAAGTTTTGAAGATTATTTACAATTAGTGTCTGATTCTTTTGAAGTATATAAAGAAACTGATATGCCAGTTATTCCATCAGTTCAATATCATCTTCCAGCAGATGGAGAAGAATTTAGAGAATCTGAGTATGAATTTACAACTAAAGCTTTAGAAAAAGTTTGGAAAGATTCTAATGTAGATCTACCCTTTATAATAGAGCAGGATTTCAGTGCAACTTTATCAGAATTAGAGAATAGCCAAGAGGAAATATTAAGGTGGTTAAGAGAAGTACCTAAGTTAATAGATAAGTATATTGATACAGATAATAGGCTTCTTGGAATTAAATTATTCAATCCTTTACATGATGATGAATTTCAAGTGGAGATGCTAAACACTTTAAATGAAAATTCATTTAAAGTAGTGAATACAGTAACTGCTTTTAATAGATTATTTGACTTAGATAGAGTTTTTGAAGGCAAAAAAGGAATAGCTTATGGTGGATATGATTTAAGTGATAGGAATTTAAGAGTTCTTTCTAAATTTATAGAAGAAAATAAAGAGAAAAACTTTATACCTATTAGCGCAACAGGCAATATTAATTCAGGAAAAATGATGGTGGAATATGCATTGAGAGGAGCGACCTCTGGTCAAATGCATACCTATTTTCAGCTTCCAAATAAAAACTATAAATTAGAAAAAGGAAGTAGGACTAAAAAGGCTCTTCATGAACTTATGTTTAACCCAGAGGAAGGATTAGTTGCAACTATGCTTTCTTTAAAAAATATTCTTGGCATTAAAGAGGAAGTATTTAGATTTTTAGATATATCAAAGCTCTATAAAGAAGTCAAAATAAATAAACTAAAATAGGGGGTATCATCATGTCGAAAAAGGAGAAAAGCGTTTTTAAAAACATTATTTCTTTAATCGGACCTGGTTTAATAACAGCAGCAGTAGTAATGGGCCCTGGCAGTATAACAGTTAGTAGTAAAGCAGGAGCAACAATGGGGTATTCTGTATTATGGACAGTGGCTATAGCGGCTATAATGATGGCTATGTTTTCAAAGATGGGCTCAACTATTGGTCTTATGTCAGAACAATCCTTTTTACAAACTGTATCTAGTAAGTATGGAAAAGTAGTGGCAATTATAATAGGTTTAAGTGGATTTTTTATTACTACAGGATTTCAAACAGGAAATAATATAGGAGTGGGACTAGCCCTTAGTTCTATGTTTGGGGGTTCAGTAGGATTATGGGCAGCAGCTTTTACCGTAGTAGCCTTAACCTTTTTATGGACGTCTGCAGATATATATAAATTCTTAGAAAGAGTAATGACCTTTTTAGTATTTATAATGATAATTACCTTTTTCGGAAACTTATTAATAATTAGGCCTAATTTCGGAGAGCTTGCTAAAGGGTTTATTCCTAGTAAGCCAGAAATATTTGGATTAGTTGTAGCTATATCAGCAACTACTTTCAGTATTGCAGCAGCGGCTTTTCAATCATATGTTGTTCGTTCCAAAGGTTGGACTAAGGATGATTTAGAAGAAGGTATTAAAAGTTCAAACATTGGGATTACTATTCTAGCTTGTATTAGTATGGTTATAATTATAACAGCTGCTACAGTATTAAAACCTGCAGGTATTACTGTTGAAAGTGCAGTAGATATGGCTATGCAATTAGAGCCTTTACTTGGACCAGCGGCAAAGTGGATGTTTTTATTCGGACTTTGGTCTGCAGCATTTTCATCATTCATTGGTAATGCAATGATAGGAGGGACCTTCCTAGCAGATGGTCTTGGACTAGGGGATACTATGGATAGTAAATGGTCTAAAATATTTGCTTCAGGAGTAATGGTTTTAGGAACTATTGCAGCTATAGCATTTGGACAAAACCCTATCCAATTATTAGTACTGGCCCAAGGAACTACTATATTTGCAGTTCCATTAATGGCAATAGTTATGTTATTACTAGCAAATAATGAAGAATTAATGAAAGAATACAAGAATAAGCCTAT
>DATGTQ010000242.1 GCA_035301805.1 Tissierellales bacterium | reverse complement strand
GTTTTAAGCACTTTTTTTATGTCTGTTTATAATAGCTCTTATGTAGCTTTCAGACATATTATACTTAGCTGCTAATTCTTTATGATTAAATCCATTGTACTCAGATATAATTTCTCTATCACGAGCTTCTTTGTATATCATTTTTTCAGTAGGAAAGTACACTGATGTTCCCCCAAATTCTTTAAATAAAGCCTTTATTTTGTCTATTCCAAGCTCTATAGCTATATTTTCAAATTGTGGAGGTAAGTCACTTATTTTTAATTCCATATAGAATATCCTCCTAAAACTCTATTTATATTGGATATTCTATATATATCTTATATTCCCTACATTATTTTAAACATAATTGAATTACTTTTTTATTAGTATTTATTATCATTCCTTAGCAAACTCTTTTATTGAATTAAACCATTCTTTAACTTCATCAAAAACTTCTATATTCTCTAACATATTCTTTGTAAGCTTCTTAGAGTATTCTATATTTATTTTTTTCTTAAACCTTCCTATTTTCTCACTCTTTTTACTATCAGTAACTTCACTCCATGGTCTTGTAGAATCAGGATTATTTTCATAACTATATCTTGCACAATACTCACCAATATCTAACTTATCCCAATTATCTAAATGCTCTTTTTCAAATCTTATTCCTATATCTTCTAATATAGTTGGATGGATGTAATTTTCCATTTCTCTTAGCTTTGTTTCAAATGCTTTACATGAACTTATCTTATTTAATTCAATAACTTGATTTTTATATTTATTTTCCTTTTCAGATCCAATATCACTATCATATATATGTACTTGATTAAGCTCTAACTTTTCTAAATACCTTTCATTTACCCAATCTTTTAAAGTACTCCCTCCCATAGGAATCATTATAATTTTTTCACTATTTAAATCAATGATATCTTTTATTTCAGGTATATTAGCATTGATATTTCTTAAGAAGTTAATATCCAGCTTACCTTCTACACACACTGCTACTTTTACATTTCTTACATTTTGATCTATCTCTGCTGCTATTGCTGGTAATATACCTAGTGTATTTGCAATATCATCTAACACATTCGCTGTAGGTACTTTAAATTCTTCACCTAAACTTCTATCTATTAATCTTAATGACTCTATAGGTAGCATATTACATATTTCAGGACTATGTGTAGTAAAAATAATTTGTGTATTTTTACTTTTGCTCAGTTCTATAAATGAATCTATAAGCTTTTTCTGATAATCTGGGTGTTGCGCTGTCTCAGGCTCTTCAAATGCATAGATTATATTAGAAGATGAATCTGATGATCTTCTTTTTTCTGCCTGAGCTCTAAAAAAGTTAAGTAAAATCATTCTTCTTACTCCACTTCCTCTTTTATTCAACGGAATACCATTGTCACTACGAAGTCCAAAATTAAATACCTTATCCCATTCTATTTTTTTAGGTATCTCTGGTTCTAGCTCTTTTGCTATTTCAGGATTCATCTCTGCTAATTTTTCTAATGTTCTTTGAGTAACATCCTTAACTGCATTTATGACTTCTGTGCTTATATTATCTAATGTATCTATTATTTCCTTATTTGAAAGTACTTCTTTAACAGCTTCCTTCATTGGATCTTGTATCTCACTATCTTTGTCTTGATTCTTCCTATCTGATTGGAATAATGAATATGCAGGCAAATACTTCTTTAATTCTTCCCAAATAGCTTTTCCACCTTCATTTTTAGTTTCAATTTCAATCTCCTCTAATTCTTCTTCACAATATGAACTTAAAATAGCCTTTCTACATAAAGAAGAAATTCTTTCATCTTCAACTGAAATATCCATTTCTTTTAATAACTTTTTCAGTTCACTTATCTTCAAAGAATGTACTTTGGGTTTACCTTTAGGATAATTAGCAATTAATTTTGTACTTATTACTCTTCCATTCTTTATAATTTTATTAACTTGCAACATCCCATCTTTATTCAATAAAAACTCATCTTTTAAAGATGTTTCAACAGATGTATCCAGTATTACTTTATCAGGAACATTTGTAAATGTTGCTCCAATTAAAATTTCTTCCTTTCCAGAATTTATAGAACAATCATCTTTATCGACCTTAATAATTCCATTAGATCCTCCTTCATTAAAGAAAAAATCTAATGCTTCTAAAATAGTTGATTTACCTGCATCATTTCTTCCAACTAAACAAGTCAAATCACTTAAATCAATGGTAGTAAACTCAGAATAACCTCTAAAGTTTTCTAACTGTAAACTAACTAACTTCATATACACTCCCCTTAAAAAGTAAAAACAGGCTAAAGCCCCCCACAATACAAAGAGAACAAAAAATGGGACACCTAATTTTAAACTAACCGCCCTACTTTTGATTTACTTATCCCTAGTATTTTAGCTATTTCTCTAACACTGTTGCCTTTATCTTTTAATTCTTTTATTTCTGTTTTTAAATCTTTCATTTCTTGTTGTTTTTTTGTTAATCCATTTTCATTTCTTCTTTTAGCCTTTTGCTTAGCTTTCTTCTCATCTGCACATCTTCTATACTTTTCTTTACCAGAAATAATAGTCTTAAGGTGCATCTGCTCTTCTAATGTTATATCCAATATCTCAATTAGTTTTGTATTAGTATACTTATATTTCTTATCAACATAAGCTTTCTGTGCAGATTTAGTATCTCTAATAACTTCTCTTTCACTTAATGGTTCTTTAAACATAGAATTAAGCTCTAAAGCCTTATCTAAAGCTTCTTCTGAATTTTGTATAAAACAACATGTATAATATCTATATAAAAATAAAATTAACTCTCTATGACCTTTAACATCATAATCTCTAAGCTCACAAATCTTTATAATATCTAAAACTCTAGCATGATATAAACTATATTCATTAAAAAGACTTACAATTTTTTTAGGTCTGCCTTTTTTCTTTTCTTTTTTCTCAGTAATTTCAGGTAAATACTCTTCTTGTATATCTCTTAACCTATACTTATAACTATGCATATCCAAAATCTCTACATAACTATTACTCTTTGAATTAACTGTACCTGCAATTCGTAGAACTCTAGTTGGGTCAAGTGCATTTGCATCTGCTCCAAACTCTTTTAATTGATTATAAATATATCTTTGAACTGCATACCAAAGTGGCATAGCCATACTTGGTACAGGTTCTATTAAAAGTACATAATAAAGCCCCCTACCACTATCTATTAAAAAATTAGGTTGTGGTATTTTAGTACCATAAAAATCTTTTTCTAAAAAATACTTTACAGCTTCTTTAGAATACTTAGTTTTATGACAATCTATGTCAATATAAATAGTTCTAAGCTCTTTTATATTTTCAATCCTTCTTTGTGGCTTATAAAATGTATTTTGAGATACATATGCATTTATTATATTTAAAATATCTTCCGCATTTTCTATAATATCTTCACTCTTATAATGCCACTGTTTATAGTTTGGGTCTTTTGAAGATATTGTTATATACCCCTTACTATCCTTATGTAACATTTCCAAATGATTTATACATTCCTCTATATCAAAGTCTCTGACTTCTGCTAAATTATTTAATTGCATAAAAAACTCCCCTTATCTATTTAATCTACCCCAAAAAAGATAAGAGAAGTTTCTTTATATTCTTGTCAGTTATTTCTGTCTGTGATAAAATAACAATATAAAAAATTAAAAAAGCTCTCTATTTAAGATTTAGATTCTCTTATCTTTTTCTTTCATAGGGTTTTAGATAAAAAAGGTTAGAATCTCTGTTTGGCGATGGAGGGTTCTAACTTTTTTTATTTTCCGATGATTATAGATAAATTGTACCATAAAATGAGTAATTCATACAAGAAAAATAGAAACAGGCTACAGCCCCTACAATACAAAGAGAACAAAAAATGGGACACCTAATTCTTATTAATTTTATTCCACATATACTTTGATACTATTGGCTCTATCTCAATAGTAATATCATTCTTTTCTTTTTTTCCCTGGTATTCAAATACTCCAATATAATTTTTATTTTTTAAGATATAATCTACCTTTTGCTTTGAAAATCCATATTTAGCACCTATCTTAGCTAGCGAAAGTCCCTTAGATCTTAGCTTAAATATATCTTTAACTATTTTAGCTTCTTCCTCATTTATTTCAAATCTCCCATATTTATTTACTTTATATCCAAATGCGGGCTTACCACCAACCCATTTATTTTCATTTAGTCTTGCAAGCCTACCATTTCTAGTTCTTTCATTTATTACAGCTCTCTCAAACTCTGCAAAACTTCCTAACATCTGCAAAAATAACATTCCTTGTGGTGTTGAAGTATCAAACATTTCTGTAACACTTACTAAAGCCACTTCATAATTTTGTAGCTCATATATCATTGCTAATAAATTATATAAACTTCTATGAATTCGGTCATTTTTATAAACTATAATCATATCTATATCATTTGTCTTTACATAATCCATCATCTTATCATACTCTGGTCTATCTGTAGATTTACCTGATACTGCTTTATCTATAAACATTTCATCTATCACAATATCGTGAAGTTTAGCATACATTCTAATTTTTTCTTCTTGGTCCTTAAGTGAAGTATTATCTACTTGCATTAATGTTGATATTCTGCAATATCCTACTGCTCTTTTTTTCATATCATCCTCCTGATGCTATCACTATTGATGTCTTTTTTTTATATTTTATAATGCAATTTGAATATAAAAAAGTCAAGTTTGTCGGCTCAAACTTGACCTTTTTAGTTAAAATAAATAGTTAAATGTAAGTAATACCACATATTTTACTTAAATTAATCTATTTAGTTTTTTATTTTTATATAAATCATTCTAATTTATTTATCAAAGTTTGTTGAATATAAAATAGAGATATTAGTATTTCTACCAATATCTCTATTTATTAATTTTATCTAATAATTGGATAGTTTAAAAATCATAATATACTCTAGAAAGATATAGTTCTACACCATATAACTTCACATAAATAGGTGATTTCATTTAAAATAGTATCCTCTAAGAATTTGACCCATATCTATATCAAATATTTTCATTTTCATTTTAATTTATTATAATATTTTAACTATACTTATCTAAGAATTCTTTTAATGCTTGGCTCAAAATATCTTGTACCTTATACTTATTATTAACTTTACAAAAGTCTGTAAATTCTTTTTGTATCGGCTCATATAATTTATAACTTCTAACTACTATATCTCCCTCAAAATCCTCTATATTTAATTTTTTCGCCCCAACTACTTTATTACTACTTTGTAATTTGTACCAATTGTACATTTCATTTAACTTACTTAAATTATCATCATAATTATTAATTATAGTAGTTAATATTTCTACATCCGTCCCAACTACTTTATTACTACTTTGTAATTCGATAGGGCTATATTCCTGTTGTTTACTTCTTTTCATCTCTACTACTTTAGTTTCTACCACCTCAACTATACATTCATATTGGTTAATGGTTTTATCATACTGATAAGATACTTTTTTAAATCTGTCTCTTATTGTAGTTCTACCTATACCTAATTCTTTGCATATATTAGTCAATGTATTACCTTCTACAAGTTTATTATTTATACATTCTATTTGATTTCTAACTTCCAATTTATCAAAATCACTTCTACGCATTTTATTCACCTCAAATACATTATAAACTACTTTAATATACATTGTAGTAGTATATATCAAATTAAAAAGTAGTTTTTTAGTAGTGCATACTAATAAATCTATTGTGCTAG
>DATGTQ010000241.1 GCA_035301805.1 Tissierellales bacterium | reverse complement strand
CCATACCGAACACAGAAGTTAAGCCTCTCAGCGCTAATGGTACTTAGGTGGTGACGCCTTGGGAGAGTAGGACGTTGCTAGATTGTTACATATAAATTAAATTATGAAATCCCTATTTCGTAGGTCGAAGTAGGGATTTTTATATGTGAGAATTTAGGATTATTTAATAAGAAAAGAGCTAATAATGTGTTTAATATACTTCATAGTTTTTTACAGCCTCATTATAAGCTATTTTTCCCTATTTCGTAGATTGAAATAGGGTGTTTTTATATATTTTTCTATTTCTTAGTTTGTATTGATATAATATATGTATTATAATTTAATCAATCTATTAATATCATATATAGTAAGATAATTTAGGGGGGCATTAATAATGAATAAAGAAGGAAGGAAATTATTTAAATCAGGTACATCTTTTGAGGAATTTGTAAATTTAGATAAAGACTCATATAAAGAAAAAACTTTATATATTTATAATAATATAAATATTAATGATGAATTTATGTATAGAATAAAAAATATTAAAAAAGTAAATGTTTTAATATGTGCTGAAATGTGGTGCCCAGATTGTATGATAAATGTGCCTGTAGTTGAAAAAATGAGACAAGTAAATAATAATATAAATATTTCAATTGTAGAAAAAGGAGATAATGAAGATTACTTTAGTAAATATGTTCCAAGAGAAATCGTAAAAATACCAACCTTTATCTTTTTTGATGATGAATTTAATGAAATAGGTAGTTTTGTAGAAAGACCGAACTATGTTAAAGAAGTACAAAGTAGTGATAATCAACCACTAAAAATAGTAACTATGAGAAAGTATAAAAATGGTGAATATACTAGTGAAACACTAAAAGACATATTAAAAATAGTTGGTTATTAATAAATTATATTAAACATTGGTAAAGATGAATATGATAGAAGATTAATTGTATTATTTTATTGTATATTTTAAATAGGGTTAATAATAAAGGAAACAGTTTGCTAATTATATTATTTCAAAAGTAGATGAAGGTAAATATATAAAAGAAAGTACATTATTAATTATATTTAGGCAATTATATTAAATAAAAGAAATATAGATTTGTAGGTTGTAGTATTTTAAATATAAAATAGTAAAGGAAGTGGTCATTATTCTAATAGAATATGAAGGAAATCTTTATAGACCCCCCAGTGAAGCTCATAGTTTAATTGTACAGGCTACTATTGGTTGCTCTCATAATAAATGCACATTTTGCTCTATGTATAAAAAGGATAAATTTAAAATAAGAGAAACTAAGGATATAGTAAAAGATTTAGAGATAGGACGAAAATATTACCCTAAGGTTAAAAGAATATTCTTAGCAGATGGAGATGCTTTAATAATAAAAACAGAAGAATTAAAGAAAATATTAATGACTATTAAAGAATTATATCCAGAATGTAAAAGAGTCGGCATATATGGTTCCCCAAAATCTATTTTAGGCAAAAATGTAGAGGAGTTACAGGAACTTAATAATCTAGGATTAGGAATTATTTACTTAGGAGTAGAAACAGGAAGCGATACAATTTTAAAAGAGATAAAAAAAGGAGTTACATCAGAGGAAATAATAGATGCTGGTAAAAAAGTTAAAGAAACAAATATAGAGTTATCTGTAACTCTTATTTCTGGTATAGGTGGGGCTAAGTATACAAAAGAACATGCAATAGAATCAGCCAAAGTTATAAATGAAATAAATCCAAATTATATTGGACTTTTAACCCTTCTCATTGAGAAAGAGACGGAACTATATAATAAAATAGAAGAAGAAAGATTTGCATTACTTACACCTAAAGAAGTTTTATTAGAAACAGAAGAGTTTATAAAAAAATTAGAACTAGATAATTGTATTTTTAGGAGTAATCATGCTTCTAACTATGTATCTCTTAAGGGAACACTAGGTAGAGATAAAAAATTAATATTAAATCAAATAAAGGAAGGGCTAAAATTAGAGGATTTGGAAGGGAAGGAGGTTTATAGAAGATTATAGTAAAATCAATATTTTATTCATGTTAATACCTTTTATATTTGGATATATTATATAATGCATAAAACTAAAAAGGAGGTAATATAGATGAAAGCAGAAGTTAATAAAGATCTTTGTATAGGTTGTGAATTATGCCCAAGTATTTGTCCCGAAGTATTTAGTATGGACGATGATGGATTAGCAGTAGCTATAGATGAGGAGTTAGATGATAATGTTATAGATTCAGCAAAAGAAGCTGAAGATTCTTGTCCTGTGGATGCTATTACTGTTGAATAAAAAATGCTTGTAAAAAACAAAGAATAATGATATAATCTTTAAGAACAAAAAAGAATATTTAAATCTTTAAATCAGTCCAGAGAGGCTGGCAAGGTTGTAATATAGAACGTTATTGTTGTGCCTTTATGCACAAAAACTTCTTGCTACCTTGCAAGAAGTTTTTTGTTGTAAATATTCTATTGCAATCTGAAAGATAGCCTTTTAAATCAGTCCAGAGAGGCTGAAAAGGGGAGAAAACTCTCCTTAGGACAATAAAAAATAGGAGGTTTTTTTATGTCTGAAAATGTATATAAAGAAGCAGTAGTTTATGAAAAAAAGGGGGCTAGATTAGTTAATAGCTCAAAAAAAATAGTACTTGCCTTGCAGCATTTAATTGCAATGTTTGGTGCTACTGTATTAGTACCGATTTTGACAGGTTTTGATCCTTCAGTAGCATTATTTTCAGCAGGATTAGGGACTTTAATATTTCACTTATGTACAAAAGGAAAGGTTCCTGTATTTTTAGGCTCTTCCTTTGCATTTATACCAGTTATTTTAACAGTAAAAGAGCTATATAATGGAGACCTAGCTTATGTTCAAGGAGGAATGATGGTAGCAGGTTTATTATATGTTGTACTATCCTTCTTAATAAAAAAGATAGAGGTGGAAAAGATTCAAAGATACCTTTCACCACAGGTAGTAGGGCCGATGATTATAGTAATAGGTATGAATTTAATTCCTACTGCAATAGGAATGGCTAAGGAAAATTTTGGGGTAGCAGGTATAACTTTAGCAGCTGCATTGTTAGTTAATTTTAAGGGTAAAGGATTTTTCAGCCAATTATCAATATTAACTGGGGTTGTAGTAGGATCTTTAATATCTTTGAAATTAGGGATTGTTGATGCCAGTGTTGTAAAAGCAGCCCCATTTATCTCAATGCCAGCTTTTAGATTACCAAAGTTTGATTTTGGTGCAATAGCTGTTATTGTGCCAGTAGTTTTAGCAGTATTTATGGAACATATAGGGGATATAACAACTAATGGTCAAGTAGTAGGTAAAAATTTCATAGAAGATCCTGGTTTAAATAGGACCCTTCTAGGTGATGGTTTAGCAACAATGGTTGCGGCTACTATAGGTGGACCTGCAAATACAACTTATGGGGAAAATACTGGAGTATTAGCTATAACTAAAAACTATAATCCAGCAATAATAAGATTAGCAGCCGTATTTGCTATAGGATTAGGGTTTATATCAAAAATAGGAACATTACTAAATACAATACCTACACCAGTTATGGGTGGAATAAGTATTATGCTGTTTAGTATGATATCTTTAATAGGTATAAAAACGATTAAAAACAATAAGGTAAAATTTAATTATAAAAATATAATTATAATGGGAACAATATTATTTTTAGGTTTAGGTAGTGGAGTTATTGAAGAAAAATTTGGCATAGCCTTAGGAATTCCTATAACTGAAACTGTTAAAATAACAGGATTAAGCTTTGCAGCTATTGTAGGGGTAATTATGAATGCTGTTCTAAATAGAAATGAATTAGAAGGAAATAAGGAACCTTAAAAATATTATGCTGGAAAACATTAAATTCCATTAAAAAATATACCTCTAATGGGAAATATTAGAAAATGACAAAAATTTAAACTTAAAAATCAATAAAAAGTATATAAAGCGGAGATAATTCTCCGTTTTTTATATTAAAAAAGCAAAAATCTGATATAATATTATATTGATTGATTGAAAAAAGGAGTTTTTGCATGAATAAAAAGATAATTGTAATAGGTGGGGGACCAGCGGGAATGATGTCTGCTATAGCGGCTAAAAGAAATGGAGTTAACGTAACCCTCCTAGAAAGAAACTCAAGGGTAGGTAAAAAGATATTAGCTACAGGAAACGGAAGATGTAATTATACCAATATGTATGTAGATGTAAATAATTATCATGGAAAAAATTCAAAGTTTGTTTATAGTCCTCTTTCTCAAATGAATGTAGAAATGACATTAAATTTTTTTGAGAAGCTAGGTATTACTCCAGCAGTAGAAGAAGGAGGAAAAGTATTTCCATTGTCCTTTCAAGCATCGAGTGTATTAGATGTTTTAAGAATGGAAATGAAAGATTTAGGAGTGAAAGTGGTATGTGATGCTTTTGTAACAGATATATTTAAAAAGAAGGAAAAATTTATTGTTACTTTAAAAGATAAGAAAACTTTTATTGGAGATAAAATTATTATATGTACTGGAGGTAAAGCAGCACCTTTTACTGGTTCTGATGGAAATGGTTATGATTTAGGTAAAAGATTTGGTCATACTATTGTTGATATATTTCCAGGATTAGTTCAATTAAAATTAGAAAAAGATTATTTAAAGCAAATAGCAGGAGTAAAAGTTGTTGGGACTGCTGGCATTTATAATGCGGGAAAATTAATAAGGGAAGATAAAGGTGATATATTATTTACTAATTATGGAATATCAGGGCCACCAATACTTCAATTAAGTAGGAAAGCCTTAGAATTATTAAATAAGGATAAGAAACCAATATTGAAAGTTTCATTAATAGATACAAAAACTAAAGAAGAAATTATAGATTATTTAAAATTAAGATTTACATATATGGAAAAGAGGAGTATTGAGACAGGCCTTATAGGATTTATAAATAAAAGATTAATACCTGTAATATTAAAGGAAATTAAAATTGACAAAAATAAAAAGGTAGCCCAGTTATCTAATGAGGAAATAGATAAATTAGCAAAAATACTAGTAGATTGGAAATTTGAAATAACAGGTAGTCAATCTTATAAAGATGCTCAAGTAACTGCAGGTGGAATAAGTACTAAGGAAATAGATAGCACTACTATGGAATCAAAATTAGTTAAAGGTTTATATTTTGCAGGGGAGATTATGGATATAGATGGAGACTGTGGTGGATTTAATCTTCAATGGGCTTGGTCTTCAGCTTATGTGGCGGGAAAGAACGCTGCATTAGCCATATTGAAAGGATGATAATATGTTAGGATTAAATAATAAATTAAAAAAACTGGATGAGATGGGAAAAACTATTAAAGTGGCTATAGTTGGTGCTGGGAAAATGGGAAAAAGTATGGTTAGCCAATTAACTTTAGTAAAAGGTATGGCCCCTTCTCTTGTAGCTAATAGGAGTGTAGAAAAGGCAATTGAGGCTTATAAATTAGCAGGAATAAAGGAAGAGGATATTGTAGTTACTAATTCTTTAAAGGAATTAAATAAGGCTGTAGAGGAGGAAAAACCAGTAGTTACCGAATATGTGGATTTAGTTTCAAAGGCTAATTTAATAGAGACTGTTGTAGATGCAACTGGAGTACCAGAAGTTGGAGCTAGGTTAGCTATGGATAGTATTTCTAATGGAAAAAATATTGTAATGCTAAATGTAGAAGCAGATGCAGTGGTAGGATCTATATTATATAAAAAAGCTAGAAATGCTGGAGTAGTTTATACAGGGACAGCAGGAGATGAACCAGGCTCAGTTATTGAAATATATGAATATGCACAAGGTCTAGGATTTGATGTATTAGCTATAGGAAAGGGGAAAAACAATCCAATAAATCTAGAGGTAACCCCAGAAGCTGTTTATGAAAAAGCCACAAAAAAACGATTAAACCCTAGAATGCTAGCTTCTTTTGTAGATGGAACTAATACAATGATAGAAATGACTTGTATGGCCAATGCTACAGGATTAATTCCCGATATAAGAGGTGGACATGGTGTAAATGGTACTGTAGATGAACTTCCAAATATTTTTAGATTAAAAAAGGATGGAGGAATCCTCAACAAATATGGAGTAGTAGATTATGTTAATGGAATAGCCCCTGGAGTTTTTGCTATAATAACTAGTGAGAATAATGAAGTCAACAATTTAATGGGGTTTTTAAAAATGGGGTCAGGACCAAATTATGTATTATATAGGCCTTATCACTTAACTAGTTTAGAAACTCCTGCAACTATTGCAAGGGCAACTTTGTATAATGAACCTACAATAGCTCCTACTAAAGGAATGGTAGCAGAGACAGTAGCAGTAGCAAAGAAAAATTTGAAGCCAGGAGATAGGTTGGATTATATTGGTGGTTATACTGTTTATGGTACAATTGAAACTTATGAAAATGCAAAAGATAATAATTTTGTGCCAATAGGTTTAATTAATAAAAATACTATAGTAAGAAGAAATATTAAAAAAGGTGAAATATTAACTAAGGATTCTATAAAAGTAGATAATTCTACTTTTATATATAAATTAAGAAAATTACAAAATGAATTATTAGGATAAATTTTTATGCTGTAGAATACTTGACAAAAGTCATAGTATTGTATATATTGGTAGTTAAATTATAAAAGTAAATATATAAAGGCTGTGAAGAGAAGAGTAATAAAAGAAACTAATTTACAGAGAAATAATCATTTGGTGAAAGATTATAATTAAGTCTTTTATGAAGATCACCTTGGAGCTGAATACTTGAAATGTCAGTAAAGTATTTCGTTATAATACGTTAATAACAATGAAGCCATAAGGTAAAATCTATTACCTTATAAATTGGGTGGTACCGCGATATATTCGCCCCTAAGTAATTACTTAGGGGTTTTTATTTTGAAGAAAACTTATAATATAAACTATAAAGAGAGGATGAAAAGAGTGGGAAAATTCAAAGAACTATCCAAATCTCCTGTTAATAAGAGGGAACAATCTATATCAAAATATTGGAATGAAATTGACCTATTGAAACAAAGTATTGAAACCAGAGACGATAATAATCCTTTTATATTCTATGAAGGACCTCCTACGGCTAATGGTAAACCAGGGATTCATCACGTAATGGCTAGAACCTTAAAAGATGCCGTTTGTAGATATAAAACTATGCAAGGGCACCAAGTAATAAGAAAAGGTGGGTGGGATACCCATGGTCTGCCTGTAGAAATAGAGGTGGAAAAAGAATTAAATTTAAAAGATAAACATGATATTGAGGAGTATGGGATAGAAAAGTT
>DATGTQ010000240.1 GCA_035301805.1 Tissierellales bacterium | reverse complement strand
ATCCCATAGATACTGTTCATGGTTTTCATTTACTTTTCTTTCTAATACATTTTTACATGGTCTTGTTAAATCTAGTACATAATCTATTTTTTCTATATTAATCTTATTATTCCTTTTAAGTCTTTGCTCCACCCTATTTCCTAGGCCATCATAGCTATATTTTCTTAATAAAGTATCTCCATCTATTACCTCTGTCAATCTATTTTATTACAATCATATAACTATAATATTTTAAATTTATATGACAAAAAATCCTCCATGCGAAAGTAATATATATCATCTTTACATTTATAATTTTTTATTTTTAGACCTAGCTTTATACTAAAAGCCTTTGTCGTTATCCAATTATACCAAAACTAGATAAAGTTGCCGCTATAAAGGCTAGTGCACATCCTGCTATGGCAATTATAAAAGGTTTCTTCAAAGACTTTCCCACACTATAATTAATGTCTATCATTCTCAGCCCTATCATCGTTGTCAAGATACTAATTATCAATAATATAAGTATTAGCATGTATTTCCTCCTTTTAATGTAATAATATCCATATCTACTATAGTAAATATGGTTATTATTTTACATTTTCCTAGTATATAACTTTAAAAAGTCTTATAGTAAGACTATAATTATGTATAATCCCATAACATAAATATAAACTTTAACATTTTATTTTCAATGTTCAAATTAGTACTTTTCTCTATATTTTTATAACAGGGTAAAATATCAACTATTTTTTCCGCTCTGTTTACAATAAGATACTATAATGGACATAGGATTTAAATATGTCCATTATAGTTTTGTTATACTTTTACAATCTAATTTTTAAACCTGTTATATAATTACCTATATTTCTTATTTTTTATTCCCCAAAATATCCCTCACCCGCAACATTACCTATTCCCATATTAGGTAGATAATTTATTGTAAATCTATCTCCTTTATTAATCCCAGGTTGATAATATAGCCTTATTGAAACTACTTCTCCTGTTTCATCATCCTTTATCCTAATCCCTGGATGTGCAGTCATCTTTGTTCTTGCCATAGAGTCATTTAAAGCCTCACCCGTAACAGTTTCATATTCCCTTTTAATCATATGTGGTAAATCTTTTATACTTGGGATTATTGAATAATGTATAAAAAATATAATTATTAACAATACTATAGTAGATAATATTAGAGTAAACCTATCAAATTTAAATTCTCTTATTTTGAGTTCATTAATTACTATATTTATAAGAGTACTACCCACTACAAATGCACCTATAAAAACTAAATAATACGTTAAAGTCGAATAAGAATTCATTTCTGCCTCCCCCTTTTATTCTAAACATCCTATTTCATCTACTTTACCAAATATCCAACCATTTACACCATCGTAAATTTTCCCTTTACCATATCCTTTAATTTTATTAAATAATATTCCTATCCCATATCAAGTGCTAAAAATTCTGCAGTTTCCTTAAAGTCTATTGTCCTCTTTTCACCTTTTACTGGTGAACTCATAATTTTATCTATAACTTGTTGTGGATTTGTATAAGCATTTTTATTTTTTCTATACTTTTTAAATCTTGTTGTTCCTTCTATATTTTTACTTAGATTATCTGATTTAAGATTAAGTGATGTTTCTGATTTTAAAATAGCCCATTCATCTTTTATACCTTTCCCAGTTGGTTTTAAAGATGATTTAACATTGCCATATGATGATTTAATGTTTTTAGATAGTGGCAAACCCTTCTCTCCTTTAAACATCTTAAATGTTTCTGAAACTACAGTTGTAGAAGTTGATATTGTACCGCTTTTTAAACTCCTGCTTCTAGCATTCGATGCAACTTCCCCACCATCAAGTTTAGACCAATTACTTAGCTTAAGTCCATTATTTTTTATATTTGTCTCAACATGATTACCTATATCACGAACTACAGATTCACTGCACTTCCTGCAACTGCTCCAGCTACTGAACTTTTAGTTCCCACAGTTACAGTTGCATTTACAGCTCCTCCTACAGCTGCCCCTATATAATTTGATACCGAAAAATGATCCCAGCTACCTTTTATAAATCCGGTCCCCACATCTGCAACCATCTGCCCCACTACTCCTGTGAATCTACCATGTAATTGGTCATAGTATCTTGCTTCTGCAAAGTTTAGTTCACTTATGTCATCGTATTGATATCCTGTATAGCCAAAGAGTTGACTATTTAGGCTTCTTAAGTCTTCTTTTATACCGAATTAATTCATCATAGCTAAATATTTCTTCCATATATTTTTCTATGCTTCTTATGATACTTCCTTTTCTATCTATTAGGTAAATATCATCTTCCATAGTTCCTAGGATATTTCTATCCCAGAGGTATTCTTCTTTTTCTCCATTTACATCTCGTTCTAATATATTTTTAAATGGTTTTATAAGGTCTAGGGTATAGCTTATTTTTTCTTCTGGTTTGTTGTTTCTTTTTAGAGTTTGTCCTACTCTTTATCAAGTCTGTTATAGCTATATATGATGTTCCTTTATTTTTATTTATTACTTCTTCCATCATATTTTGTGCATTATAAAGATTACTGCATGATTAGATGCAAGATTTAATGATATATGTAATTTAGTCTTTTTAAATAAATTATCCTTTATTCTATTCAACTTTCAAGGTTCAAATAAAATGGTAATAGTTAAATAAAATATATTCACATACTCCTAATCTTTTTAGCCACCATAATATCTACCACTCGATATAAAAATCCTCAATGTAAAAGCAAGATATACCTTGTCTTTACATTGAGTGATTCTTTTAAATCCATATTAATCTTAAATTCACATCTCAG
>DATGTQ010000239.1 GCA_035301805.1 Tissierellales bacterium | reverse complement strand
TTTGTAAATAAACCTTGTTCTGTTTGATTAATTAAATAATATTCTTGCAGTATTGGCAGATACTTATCAATAAATTCTGCATACCCATCAGCGGAAGGATATAAAACTGGTGGTTTTTCTTGCCTTTTCCCATAATCAATTAAAAATTCTAAAAGTCCTTCTGGATCCTTTTTACAGTCTGGTCCAATTAACTTTTCCGATAAATATTTAGAGTAAAATCCATAGGTACCTTTTTTAGAATAATCTACTGCCACAATAGGTATGTCATGGATACCTAAACATCGTATTATACTTAGACCAATATAATAATTTGCCCCTAAAACTACAGCTTTGTTTTTCATTTACAATTCCACTCCATTAAATATACATTTTTTTCCTTTCTAGTTTTTAAATAAGTTTAATTTTATCATAGGTAGTTATAAAAGTACATAATAAAGTGAATATGTGAATATTATTTTAATTATTAACCTATACTATCAGATTATACTATATTTCAATAAAAAATAATAGATATATAAAAAAGTTGTCTTAGTGACAACTTTTTTATATATCTATTATCCTTGTATTATTTTAATTGATGAACTAGCACCTAATCTAGTTGCACCAACTTCAATCATTTTTACAGCTGTTTCATAATCTCTAATGCCACCGGAAGCCTTTACTCCCATTTTATCCCCTACAACTTCTCTCATAAGTTTTACATCTTCTTTTGTTGCACCAGCAGTGCTAAAACCTGTTGAAGTCTTAACAAAGTCCGCTCCTGCTTCTTTTGCAAGTTTACAAGCCATTTTCTTTTCTTCCTCATTTAATAAACAGGTTTCTATTATTACTTTTACTAAGGCTTTTCCTTTAGCAGCATTAACTACTTCCTCTATATCTTCTTTTACTAGATCATAATCTTTATCCTTTAATGCCCCTATATTTATAACCATGTCCAATTCATCGGCACCATTATTAATAGCATTTTCTGATTCATAAGCTTTAACTTCCTTCATTGTACTTCCTAAAGGAAAGCCAATAACTGTTGCTACTTTCACATCGCTATCTTTTAATTGCTCTTTAGCAAAGTTAACATAGGTTGGATTTATACATACGGAATAAAAACCATATTCTTTTGCTTCTTCACAAAGAGTTTTTACCATATCCTTTGTAGTTTCAGGTTTTAATAAAGTATGATCAATATACTTAGATAAATTTTTCATAGCCATCCCCCTATTTATTAATAATTTCTACTAAATCACCATTCTTAGTTCCAGCTGCATTTCCTTCTTCAATATCAACATGCATTTCTAATTTATGACCTTCCCCACTTCTTATAAGTACATTATCAAAGGTAATACCTCTTACCCCACCAACCTTTACACTTACAACATCTCCGTCTTTTACTCCAAATTCCTTAGCTTCATCAGTATGCATATGAATATGTCTAGCTGCTACAATTACTCCTTCTTTAAGGTCAATTTCGCCTTTAGGCCCTATTACTTTTATCCCTGGTGTATCCTTAATATCTCCTGAGTTTCTAATTACAGGTTCTACTCCTAATGTAAAGGCATCAGATATAGAAACCTCTACCTGAGTTGCACTTCTAACAGGTCCTAATACTCTAACTCCCTTTATAGCTTTTTTTGGTCCAATTAAGTCCACCTTTTCCTCTGAAGCAAATTGACCTGGTTGCCTTAAATCCTTCCTCCTAGTTAATTCATATCCTTCACCAAATAATTTTTCCAAATCTCCTTGAGACAAATGTATATGTCTATTTGACATACCTATTGGTAATTCTGTTTTCATTTAATACTCCTCCTCATAATCTAATCTATATAAGTAAAATATATATTATTTTTAAATGAACCTTATAACATTATATTATCTAGATTTTTAAAAAGCAAACTTCAGTCCAAAAACCTACTTAATTCATTAAAAAAATTAGGAAAAGATATTTTAACACATTCTGTACTATCAAAATAAATTTTATCCTTTGCACATAGCCCAGCAATAGATAAAGCCATGACTATTCTATGGTCATTATAAGATTTTAATTTTCCACCTTTTAACATCCCCCTACCTTCTATTATCATACCATCTTCTAATTTTTTAATATCTGAGCCCATTTTTCTCAACTCATTAACCATAGCATCAATCCTATTAGTTTCTTTGTACTTTAATTCCTTAGCATCTTTTATAATAGTTTTTCCCTCTGCCATAGTTGCTGCTACGGCCAATATAGGTATTTCGTCAATTAACTTACCTATAATATTTCCTTTTATCTCTATACCTTTAAGCTTTGAATGTTCTACATATATATCGGCCATAGGCTCATTATTATAGCTTCTGAAATTAACAATGTCAATTGAACCACCCATCTTTTTAAGAACTTGTATAAACCCTATCCTAGTTTCATTAATACCCACATTTTTTATTAGTAACCCTGTTCCTTCTAGTATTAAAGCTCCAACTATAAAATAAGCAGCACTAGATATATCCCCTGGCACATATACTTTTTTTCCATTCAATTTAGATACTGGCTTAACTATTATCTTATTGTTAATCTTTTTAATATTCCCATCAAAATACTTTATCATTCTTTCAGTATGATCTCTCGAAGGTGCCTTTTCAGTTATTATCGTAGCTCCTTCTCCGTATACGGCTCCTAATATTAAAGCTGATTTTACCTGAGCACTTGCTACAGGAAGCCTGTAATCAATTCCCTTTAATTTATTTGTAGGTTCTATTTCCAAAGGTGGAAATTTATCCTTTCTTCCTTTTATATTTCCTCCCATAAGTCTTAAGGGTAAAATAATCCTATCCATAGGCCTTTTATTTAAAGAAAAGTCCCCTTCTACTTCAGAACAAAAATTTTGTGCTACTAATACCCCACTTATAAGTCTTACAGTTGTTCCAGAGTTACCACAGTAAAGCGGTGTTTTTGGTGGTCTTAATCCTTTTAAACCATTCCCAATAATGATCACTGTACTTCCTTTTATTTTTATATCTACACCTAAAGCTTTAAAACAATCAACGGTTCTTAAAACATCCTCTGATATTAAACAATTTTCAATAATAGTTTTCCCTTCACTTATAGAACCTAATATAATAGCCCTATGAGATATAGACTTATCTCCTGGCATCTCAAATATTTTCATATCCATTTTCCTTCTAAAGCTTTTTTTATAGTTGTCTTTTGAATGTTATAAAATATATTAACCCTTCCTCTTCCTACTGGAAGAATAAAACCTATTTTATTATTAACATTCTTTTTATCATGATCCATAATATTTATCATTTTATTTTTTTCTTCTTCATTAAAATGAATAGGGGTTATTAATTTAGTCAAAGTATCATATATTTTCTTAAAATAAATAGTATCTATTAGACCTATTTCCTTGGAAATAAAGCTCTCATATAGCATCCCTAATATTACTGCTTCTCCATGATTATATTTATCAAAATTATATAATCCTTCTATACTATGACCAATTGTATGACCAAAGTTTAATTTTCTTCTTACACCATTATCTAATTCATCTAATTTTACTATCTTTTTTTTTATATTAACTGATTGTTCAACAAGATATATTAAAACTTGATCATTTTTTTCTAATATATTTTCTATGTTTTTCTTTACATAATTAAAAAAATTATAATCTTCTATTAGGCCATACTTGAATACTTCCCCTATTCCTGAAATCATTTCTCTATTATTTAAAGTTTTTAAAAATTCTACATCTATAATAGTTTTTATGGGGAAATAAAAAGAGCCTATAATATTTTTTAATCCCTTATAGTCAACTCCAACTTTACCTCCTATACTACTATCTACCTGTGCCAATAATGTAGTAGGTATTTGAATATAATTTACACCTCTCATATATGTAGAAGCAACGTATCCAGATATATCACCTACTACCCCACCACCAATACTTAAAATAACTCCATTTCTATTAAAATTATACCCTATTAATTCATCATATATATTTAATACTATTTTTAATCTTTTGCTTTTTTCACCAGGTTTAAGTACATAAGTCTTTACTTGAAAACTAGATAAAATATTTAATATTTTATCTAAATATATTTTAGATACATTTTCATCTGTTATTATAAAGAGCTTTTTATAATTATTTCGAACTAATATATCTGGTAATTTCTCTAAGGTCTTTGAACCTATAATTGTGTCCATTGAATCACCTACTATCTATAGAATTTTTATAATTTACAAAGTTTCTTTTTATTTCCTTTAAATCATCACCACTAAATTTAATTACTATTTCATTGGCTATTGTATAAGCTAACATAGCTTCAGCTACAATACTTAATGATGGCACTGCTATTATATCTGAGCGTTCTACCTGGGCTACAGTATCTTCCTTACTTTTTATATCAACACTCTTCAAAGGTTTTTTTAATGTGGGAATAGGTTTCATTACAGTTCTCACAATAATATTTTCACCGTTAGAAACTCCCCCTTCTATTCCACCAGCATTATTGCTACCGCGATAATAACCTTTTTTATAAAATATTTCATCATGAATTTCCGAGCCTAAGCTCTTTGACGATCCAAAGCCCTTACCTATTTCTACTCCTTTTATACCAGGTATGCTCATTATGCTTTTGGCTATTCTTCCATCTAATCTTCTGTCCCATTGAACATAGCTTCCTAATCCTACAGGGACATTTATAGCAATCACCTCTACTATACCACCTAATGTATCTCCTACTTTTTTTGCATCATTTATTTTTTTAATCATTAGTTTTTCAGAATCCTTATCTAGTACTCGTAAAAGTGAATCATCTGCTAATTGAAGTTCTTCAAGAGTAAGTTTGTCGTATATATTTTTGCTTGATTTAATACCTCCTATTTCAATAACGTGGCTATATATATAAATATCTAATTCTTTTAATAATAGTTTGCACAGTCCGCCTATTGCTACTCTAGTAGCCGTCTCTCTAGCACTAGCTCTTTCTAATACATTTCTAATATCATTATGACCATATTTTATTGTTCCTGCTAAATCTGCATGGCCTGGTCTTGGTTTCGTTATGCTGTCCATATTCTTCTTATAGCCTTTGTTTTCAATAGTAAAGGATATTGGATTACCTGTAGTATAATTTTTATTTACTCCTGATAATATTTCTATCTTATCGTTTTCCATTTTCATTCTTTCACTTCTACCATAGCCTTGCTGTCTTCTTTTTAATTCATTATTTATATAATCTATGTTAACATATAGATTTGCCGGAAAACCATCTATAACTCCTAAAATTTCTTTTCCATGAGATTCTCCACTAGTTATAAAACTTATCAAATTTATCACCTCTAACTTTATTATAAACAAAAGACTCCTACCTATGAAAGTAGAAGTCCTTTATATTTGTAATATTTTTACCTATTTCAAACAATTCTTCTTTTATATCTTTT
>DATGTQ010000238.1 GCA_035301805.1 Tissierellales bacterium | reverse complement strand
ACTCTTACTGAAGAGCCTAGTATAAAGAAAGTTGTAGATATTCCTAATACAAACAGAACTGTATTTCTAACTAATGGACTATCTTTTAATTTTACTTCCCCATCCTTTAAGTTCTGCACACTACTACCTGATAATATAGCTAAGTATATGGGTAAAATAGATAGCACACAGGGTGAAAATAGTGAAAGTATTCCTTCTAAAAATACTACAAATATATTCATATGTTCCATAAGCTTTAAAACCTCCTTATTTACAATATATAAATAACCTTACTTATTTTAGTCACTTTTCTTTTTAAAGTTACTTTTTATTATAAAGTTACTTAGTTAATATGTCAATAAGAAATATAAAAAATGCTATCTTATGTTTTTACTAAATTCGATAGCATTATTTAACGATATATTATCTTCTTATTAAAAAAAGAGCAGTTTTAACTGCCCATTTTATATATTGCTATTTTATACAATTTTATTAAGTCCCACAAAATGTTCTGTAAGGTCGTGTAGATGGAGGAGGTAGTGTAGAATATTCTTCCTGTTCATCAGAATATGCATAAGGATCAGAAAGAACATTAAGAAATTTTTCTATTGCCCTATAGTCTCCCTGTTTTACTGCCACTTCCAACACTTGCTCTACTCTATGATTACGAGGAATTATAGCAGGATTGTTGTCTCTCATCAACTGTTTTGATTCTTCTTTCGACTCTTGCTGCCTATTTAGCCTTGACTGCCATTTCTCTTTCCAGTGAGCAAATTCGTTAGTATCAAATAATTCCATGTCACACAATTCATCAATAGTTAAAGCTCTAAAAGTATTAGTAAAATCTGCATTATATTTCTGCATAATACTAAGCAATTCCATAATAATAGATTTATCCTCTAATTCTTCATTATACATCCCTAATTTTGCTCTCATTCCATTAAGCCAAAAATAGTGGTATATCTTAGAAAAATCTGTAATCTCTTCATTAACTATTTTCAATGCCTCATTCTTATTATGATGAATAAGTGGCAACAATGTCTCTGCAAATCTAGAAAGATTCCATGCTGCAATTTGTGGCTGATTACCATAAGCATAACGACCATAGTGGTCAATTGAGCTAAATACTGTTGCTGGATCATAAGTATCCATAAATGCACAAGGCCCAAAGTCAATAGATTCGCCACTAATTGTCATATTATCAGTGTTCATTACACCATGAATAAATCCAACAAGTTGCCATTTGGCAATTAATTCAGCTTGCCTTTTAATAACTTCCTTAAGTAATAGATGATATCTATTTTCAGCTGATGCAACATCTGGAAAATGTCTTTTTAATGTATATTCAGCTAATAACTGTAATTCCTCAAGATTCCCATATACTGAAATATATTGAAATGTACCAACTCTAATATGACTTGATGCTATCCTAGTCAATACGGCACCAGGTAGGACTGCTTCACGAATTACACTTTCTCCTGTTGTTACAACTGCCAAACTTCGAGTTGTAGGAATACCAAGTCCATTCATTGCCTCGCTAATAATGTATTCCCTAAGCATTGGTCCTAAGGTGGCTCTACCATCTCCCCCTCGTGAATATGGTGTTCTACCGGAACCTTTTAGTTGAACATCAAATCGCTTACCCCTGGGAGTAATCTGCTCACCGATCAGCAAAACTCGACCGTCACCTAGCATTGTAAAATGCCCAAATTGATGCCCCGCATAAGCCTGTGCAATGGGTAAAGCCCCTTTAGGAATGCTATTGCCGGCAAGTACTGATACTCCATCATTGCTCTGTAATTCATGGATGTCTAGCCCTAGAGACTTTGCTAGAGTGCTGTTAAAAATAATTAACTTTGGTGAGCGTACAGGAGTTGGATTCTCCTTACTATAAAATTTTTCAGGTAGATGAACATAGCTGTTATCAAAATTCCATCCCATATTTACCTTTTTATCTATATTAGTCTTCATTATTAATCATTTCCTTCTTAAATTTTCATATTGTATCTTTATTAGTATCTGTTTATATATTAAAAAAATTAAGGTAATTTAAACCTATAAATAAAAATAAAATTTAAGTAAAGTTTCAATAATATTAAATTATAAAAAAACCAAATATGCCACAGAGAATACCAATAATAGCTCCAGCGATTACATCCTTAGGAAAGTGTACACCGCCTAGTACTCTCGTCACTCCTAATACTATACCTAAAAACATTAAGACAAGCCCCATGGGCACTGAAATATAATAAAAAGCCATTGCAATTATAAAAATAGAAAATACATGTCGAGAAGGAAATGACTTTCCCTTAGTATCTTTATTTATAATTGGGATAATATCCAATACTTCATAAGGACGTGGAGCATTAAGATAATTTCTAAACACACTTACGATAACGAAAGAAATTCCTGGAGTAAGTAATACCCTCCAAAATCTTATGTCACGATTTAATGCTAGTATAATAAGAACAATTGGATATATACTATATACAAATCTAGTAATAATATTATTAACTGTTTTAAGAATTTTCACACCATGTAAATGATCATATATTGGTCTTGTTATTTTTTCATAAGTCTTTTCATTCACAATATCACCATACTTTCTAGATCAAGTTTAAATCAAAACAGCCTTATAATCCATTTTGTTTTATTTATTCCATATAAATCATATGATATAGCATAAAAGCTAATATCAAAGCTAGTTAATTCTAAAGTTTCCCCATCGTTAATTATTATTTTATCCAAAAACAGAAACGTAGGAAACCTGGCCCAAAGTTCTATTAAAATGCATTCTTGTCTAAATAATATAAGCTTAGCTATTTCTGCAATTCGTTTCTCATAGTCTTTAGCCATTTAAATTCCTTCAAAATATTTATATTTTTATTATATCATTATTCGAAATTTAATTGTTCTATTTAGTATATCTATCTAAACTTTACAAAAAATAAGTATTCAAAAATTTAAGGAAGAGTATATTTATTACACTATATTGGCATGTTAATAGAGTGTATGAAAGAAAACCTAAATATAATATTGTGATTTAAACGAATACCAAAAAACAAGAAAGAGGGAGATGCGATGAAGTTAAAGACATATGATGATAGACTTAAACTTACAAATGGAAATTATCATTCTTTAGTAAATGCAAGAAAACCTAAAGGAATAGAAGATAAAAAAGCTTATTTAATTGGTACAGGAATTGGAGCATTGGCTGCTGGTTGTTTTTTAATTCGTGATGCTCATATGGATGGAAGTAAGATTACTTTTTTAGAGCAATTAGATATTCCTGGAGGATCCTTGGATGCTCAAGTTCGCCAAAATGTAGGTTATGTGGCACGTGGTGGACGTGAACAGGGACATCATTTTGAAGTTTTATGGGATTTGTTTAGTTCATTACCATCCACAGAAGATCCTAATATGACTGTGCTAGATTATTTTTATTATACAAACTATGATGACCCAAATTATAGCAATTGTCGTATTACGCATAATCAAGGAGAACGCTATGACAATGGAAAATTCAATTTAGGTCAAGATTTAGCTAAAGAATTAGCTGCTTTTACAATGATGACAGACGAAGAACTTCAAAATAAATCTATTGAAGGTGTTTTTTCTGAAGAACTTCTAAATACTGACTTCTGGACAATATGGAGAACAATGTTTGCTTTTGAAAACTGGCATAGTGCTTTAGAGATGAAATTATATATGAATCGTTTCATCCATCATGTTGATGGGTTACCAGATCTCTCCGCACTACAATTCTCACGTCATGATCAATATACTTCATTTGTAAAACCGATGGTTAAATATTTAGAAGACCATGGTGTTAAATTTGAATATGGAATTACTGTTGATAATGTAGAATTCTTAATTTCAGAGGATAAAAAAGTTGCTAAAAAAATAGTAGCAAAAGATAAAAATGGAAAAGATATCTCTATTGATTTAACAGAAAATGATTTGGTATTTATCACCAATGGGTCGATGACAGAAGGTTCTGGATATGGTGATGATAATACTTCAGCTCCATTTAATAAGGAACTAGGAGGGTGTTGGAATCTATGGAAGAATATAGCGGCCCAATCAGATGATTTCGGGCATCCAGATAAATTCTGTACAGATCCAGAAAAATCTAATTGGGAGTCTTGTACAGTAACTTGTCATGATGAACGTGTCCCTGAATATATTGAAAAGATTACAAAACGTTCCCCATATACTGGACGCACTGTAACTGGTGGCATAGTTACAGCAGTTGACTCTTCCTGGTTGATGAGTTGGACCATAAACCGGCAAGAACAATACTATGGGCAACCTAAAAAAGATGTTGTTGTTTGGGTATATGGTTTATTCACTGATGTTCCTGGAGATTACATTAAAAAACCTATGAGGGATTGTACTGGAAAGGAAATTACAAAAGAATGGTTATATCATATAGGGGTTCCTACAGATAAAATAGAAGAATTAGCAGAAAGCTGTACTGCAGTTCCAGTTATGATGCCATTTATCACATCCCAGTTTATGCCCCGTGAATTTGGAGATCGTCCTTATGTTGTACCAAAGAATGCAGTAAACTTTGCCTTTCTTGGACAATTTGCTGAAACATTGGATGATCCAGGACGTGATACTGTATTTACTATTGAATACTCAGGACGTACAGCTATGGAAGCAGTATATGTATTGACTGGAGTTGAAAAAGGAGTTCCTGAGGTATATGCTTCTAGATATGATATCCGCTATTTGTTAAATGCAGGTGTATGTTTATTGGACGGAGAAAAACCAGAAATAGACTTGACACCACTAATGAAACGTAAAATTGAAAAACAAGTAGCTGGAACAGAAATTGAAAAGATATTGAAAGAATATAATATTATTTAATATTTTCTAGGATTAAATAATATGATTAAAATCCCGTTTTACCAAATCGGGATTTTAATTTATATTTTCTGCTAAGGAGGATATTTTGTGAACAAAGAGAAAGGTTTTAAAAAGGATTATATTCCTACCATAGAGGAATTGGAAAATTGGCGGGAAGAAGACTTGCGAAACGAAGCTTTAAGATTATGGGAATATGAAAATAATAAAAAAATAGAAGAAGAAGGATTTTTCTTTAAAACATTTAGAAAAGTGGAAGAAATAGATAATAAAGTTCTTTTTGATCCTAGAAAAGACAATGTCTATTATGAAAAATATAACAAATATATAGAAGAAGAGATGGAGAATAAGGCAAGGAAAATACAGGAAATTGAAAATTTAATTGAATATGAAAAGTTCTTTCTCCGCTGGGAAAGGAGAGTAAATAGAGAAAAAAATGATTCTAGTCACTATGGAAGTAATTCAGCTACAAGGTATCGAGTTGATTCAATAAAAAAATTAGAGGAAGAGTTAGAAAATATATTAGGTACTTCTCCAGAAGGGTTAGAGTATTATTATAAAAATCAATTAATAAGAGATATAGAAGATAAACAACAACAGCGTTTAATAAATGTTCCATATGTAGCCAAAGCAAAACAAAAAGTAATGGAATCTTTGAATCTAGGAACTCCTGTATATATTGTGGGGCATTTGGGAAGTGGGAAAACGCAATTAGCAACTGAAGCAGCTTTGGATTTTACTATTGAAAATAAGATACAAAGTGAATTAGAGGCTAAAATGGAGAATTGGTTTTCTCTAAATCCAAATGCGACAGAAAAAGATGCTATTGAGAAGTTTAAAGAATTCAATAAGGAAAAAAGATATTATTACAAAAATATTCTAACAAATGGGAGTAAAGAGGAAATAGAATCCTTACAGCCATTATTTATATCTGGCTCTCATAATTTAACCCACGAAGATATGTTTGTAGAAAAAACCTTATCTCTTACACATAGTTTTTCTCAAAGATCTTTTACAGATTATCTAAATATAATTATAGAAGATTTTTACGAATGGATGGATAAGCATAAGGAAAAATTAGATAAGATGACTGACGAAGAGCAATTACAGCTTAAAATTCAGATATGGAAAAGTTTTTCTGATTTATTGGTGGCAAGTAATAGTGCCTTTGGTACTGAAGTCAGAAAAATAGAAAGAGAAATTTTAATCGCAGTAAAGGAAGGACGTACTGTAATAGTAGACGAATTAAATACAATTGCAATGCAAAACTTAATCGGATTAAATGATATATTACAGCGTCATGCAGGAAGTACAGCTTATATTGCAGGAGTTGGCCCAGTAGCAATTAAACATGGATTTGCATTTATAGGTACAGGAAATTTATCAACTCAGATGGTTAATTATGAGGGAACAAATGAATTAAATCCGGCTTTTAAGTCACGGTTTATAACTATTGAATACAATTATATGCCCCAAAATGTAATTGGATCTTTAGAAAATCAAGAATTTCCAGAAACAAACCAGCTTTTCAGAGTGATAATTATAGGATTAGCTGATAAAAATGGGAGTATTCATATTCCCAATCCTAAAATAACATTAGAAGAATTATTTAGATTTTCTCAACTATGTAAAGTCACACAAAATGTTTTTATAGGTAAATGGAAGGATCATGAAGATCAAAGTGATTCTGGAATAGAAGATTTAGAGCTAAGAGAATCAGTATTGTCTGTTCGTAATATTTTGCATGTTTTAGACAACTGGAACCAAGGAGAAGAAAAAGATTTAAGCAAAGCTTTATGGGATGGATTTATAAGTTCAATTACTTATGCCGATGATCAAAACTATATTCTATCACAAGCAGTTCGTTTTGGATTTTTTCCTGTAAATGAAGGATGGAATGTGAAAACAAAAGCCATAGGAGAAGGCATAACTACCTATGAAGAAATTCGTACTCGCCCATACAACTATATTCGTCCTAAAATAGAAACCTTCAGCTATTTAGATGTAATCCACCTTATATATGGAAAAGGACCTGTTAGGACGACTTTACCAGAAGAGTTAATAGAAAGCTTTAAAGAGAATACAGATAATTTAAGACAGATTGATGTAAAAAAATATCAAGAATTAGACCGGCAACTATTTCATTTAGAACATACAAAGAATCTACTAGAATATTTAGAGAATAATGGAGAGAAAGAATGAAAGTAAATTTATCTATAGATGGAGAATACTTTAAGAATAAAGTTAAAGATTTAAGAACAAAGCTGGAGAAATGTAAGGAGACGGGAATCTTAGACGATGATTTTGAAGATAAATTAGATAAACTATTACAAATTGAAAAAAACCTACTAATAGATTTAATCCCATATTACCGAACTTATGTCGATGATGTCAAAAAAACCTCTATGAAGGTGTTTCCTATGAAAGAATTAGGGTCTTTTACTTCCCATGGTTTGCCACAAAGTATCTTAAGAATCAATAAAAATCTTTTTATTACTAATAGTATAAATAGCAAAATTCAATTTTTTTATACAGATATTCCAAAAAATTTATCTGAAGAAAAGGAAATAGTGGTAGAATGGAGTCCCCCCATAAAGGAAATAAAAGAAAAAATTTCATTTATATATAAACTAAATCATAAAGAAATCTTGCTTTTAGGTGCAAAAAGAGGATATTCTATAATTTTAAGTGATGATTTTGATAAATTACCAGATATTAATGAAGAGATTAAAGTTAAAAGAATTCAAATAGATTCTGATTTTAAAGGATTTGGGATAACATTAGAGATTGGAGATACTTTATTTATAACAGAGAATAAAAAGAATACATTAACTTTATTTGAAATAATGAAGGAAAATGGTGAATATTTTTTAAATGTTCATACAAATATATCTTGTATTATTCCAAACTGGACTGCCATGGAGAAAATAGGTAAGAACTATTTTGTAGTTGGAACAAAAGATGGAATAATATATTTTATTAAATATGAAGATGGTCAACTTAGAATCCTAGGGGAAACTTATATATTCCATAATATAATAAGAAAAATCAATTGTCTAGAGGATGAAAAAGGTAATAAGAAATCTATTATAGTAATTGGAAACAAAGGACAATGTAAAATATTTGATTTATATGAAGATACAATTTTAGAAAGTTATGACTTAAAAGGCAATTTATTTGACCTTCAATCTGTAAAAGGTACTTCTGTAGTTTTAAGTGAGGATGGGATTATATACTTATTTGAGGAAAATTTCGGGAGTTGGCATTTAAATGAAGAGGCAACCATAAAGGATATATTCTTTACAAATATATTTAAATTGAATATTTCAAAATATCTGCTTATAGATATAGAAGGTGAATTAAATCTTTTGTATATTGACAGAATTCATACCCCTCAGGATTTATGGAATATGGCCTTATACCAATAGGAGGTAAACTATGTTTGATGAACAAGCTTTAATTGAGGAATCTAAAAGACATTGCGAAGAATTTTTACAAAAACAACAACGTTCACTGGCTACATTTACAAAAGATTCTAGTCTAAGATATATTTCTGATGAAAAGTTAGAGAGATTTAGATTGGAGTATTCCAAAGGAATTTTATATTTGCCTTTGTCTAGATTTTTAGATAAAAATCTAGACGAAAATCAAATAATGTGGCATATCTATTATGAGTTAGCCTTATACCCTGATTGGAGAAAACAAACTAGAATGTATTTAAATAGGGAAAAATATTGGCAGAAAGAAATTGACAGTATGACAAATTATATTCTAAATAGAATAAAAAAAGAGGGACTAGAAAAAGATTCTGCATATGAGCCTAAGATTATTTTAAATTATGTAAAAAAAGAAGTTCTTGATTTATTATATTCTTTGGATAGTTATATTTCTTTTTTAAGGGTTTTAGAGTTATGTCCCATATATAGGGATAAGGAAAACTTTGAAAAAATTATTTCTTATATGAAAGAAATAGGTGAGACTGTTGAAGGAATTTCAGATATGCCTAAACATAGGGCTTTTATAAACAGCTTTTTAATTATTGAATTATATAAAACTGAACCTGAATTTGAAGAAGGTGCTGAGAATCCATTTCATAGGAAAGTTTTCAATGAATCTTTCTTTGACTTTGTTCGTTATCAGTTAATTAGACAGATAAATCATGAACAAGGAATTCTGGAAAGAGACCCATTTATTCAATCTTTTATATTTCCAATTTTTAAGGACTTATGGGAACAGGAAATTAATGAAATGATATTTTATAAATCAAAGGAAGGTAAAGAGAAAAGTATAGAAGCAGAGGATAATCCTTTTAAACAAGATGATATAGAAGAAGTACAAGAATCTCTAGAATCTACTTATGAAGAAATAGAAAGGATTTTAGAGGAAATGTTAGAACTTCAAGACCAAAGGGTTTCCAGTATAGAAAACATGATGAATAATAAAATGGATTTAGAATGTTATGGAATTAGCCAAGGAGATCAACAATTATTTCAATTTTATTCAAATAAGATGAAAAAAGAAAGAGAAGAAATGCGTCAATTTTGGAAAAAGTTAATAGGAGATGCTAAGAAAGAAATAAGTGTAAAAAAGGACCATGAAGTAAAGGGTAAACTGGATATAAATAATCTGATTAATTTTTATCCAAACTTTATTGAAGCAGAGAAAAAGAAAAACTATAAAAATCTTCCAATTTTTAATAGATACCTTTTAGAATCTCAAAAAAATATATTGCCTGAAAAAATAGAGATTTCCTTTGTTATAGATAATTCAGGCTCAATGGATTCTAGGAAAATTGAGGCAGCAAGGAAGGCTTTAGCAGTAACACTATTATCAATAGATGATTTCAATAAATATTTAAAAATTAATGCAGAACAGTTGAACCAGAAAATTGAAGTTTTAAGTGAAACTTGGTTTTTTGGGGGCAAATATTATACCGTTAAAGAATTTAATTATAAAAACCTACAGGAAAAGGAAAAAAGTGAAATAATTCATTCTGTTGTAAGATTAGATGGAACAGATGGAGCAACTGATGATGGAAGTTGTCTAAAAGAAATATCCAATAGAATTACGCCCAAACAGGAAAGAGAGCTTAAAAAAGGGAACCAAATAAAGATAGTCTTTCAAGTTACAGACGGTGCATCTAATTTTCCAGGATCAGCAAAGAAAGCTGTAGGGGAATTGTTGTCTAAGAATGTGGAAGCATATGGATTTCAAATAGGAAAAGATAATCAAGTAAATAAAAAGATATTTAATTTTGTATGGAATGAAGGATATAAAGAACCACATGGAGTAATAATTGGTGAAGAAGTAGAAAAGTTACCAAGAGAACTGCTGAAAACTGTAGGAAAAAATATGAAATCTATTTTTAATAATTAGTTAGTAAGTGTAAAATCAAACCCCTGGTGGAATCCCCTTTCCCTACTATTAATCCAATACTGATAACCAAAGCCTCTCAGATTCCATAAGATATTCTGTTACTAATTTTATGAAAGGTTCATAATTCATTGTTGTGTGCGCAATATCTAAAACTTCATAGTATCTTGCTCTATCTTTGTTTTTAATAATAAGCAGTTTTTCATGAAGAGAGCCTGCAAGTCGTTTTGAAAATAACCTATGTTCATCAATTTTTTCTTTTAGGAAATCAATAATAGTAAAATCATATTCTAGACCAAGGTATTCTTTATTAATAGCTTCTCTTCCATCTATGGGTTTTACTGCATCGAAAGGAATTGCCAATTCCTGCCTATCTTAATCGCTCCCTCTATTCTACCTTCACGACATAACAGTCGTATTCTACTATCACTTATTCCCCATTTTTCACTTGCCTCTTTTATGCTTATATAAGACATTCTATCACCTCATAGTAATTTTCTACCTATATCGGAATGATGTCAAGAATATTCCACACATAGAGAGTGTTATTTTAAAGATTTAATCTCTATCCCTTTAAAAACATTATATAATTCAGTATACAACTAAACTTATTTAAATAGAATTCAATCTATAAATATAGCTTGCTCATGTTTCCCCACAGTAATATTAAGTTCATTC
The DNA here is from genome assembly GCA_035301805.1 of Tissierellales bacterium. Classification (NCBI taxonomy): domain Bacteria; kingdom Bacillati; phylum Bacillota; class Tissierellia; order Tissierellales; species Tissierellales bacterium. The sequence goes on along the minus strand of DATGTQ010000238.1, from coordinate 3,481 downwards.
ATCCAATAAAATCTTTCCTCTTCTATTTTGAGTATTATATTATCAAGCTCTTTAATGGCTATATTATACATAAAGCCTTAGATTGATTAAGATATATTTGGGAAAAATCTCCAAAGAAGATATCTTCCTTGGAGATTTTAAAATAATATATCCTGATTACTATGTAGATTTTCTACCTTTTCTCTGTATTAATTCTTACAGATCCTATTAATAAAAGTTAAATGGTTATAATGACTAGGTAAAACATGTCACATAAAATCAAATTAACTAATTTCAACTTTATTAATTTCTTTCTTTAAAGCTAATAGGGATACTTCTGTATCTTTGTCAAACAACTGAATCTTTTCTGTCTTAAATCTTATGGCCACATTTTTCTCACTTCTCAGGGAAGAATCCAAATCTGAGCTAATCTTTGAAACTATTTTTTGTCCTTTATAATCTATATATACTAATACTTCAGACCCCATATGCTCTTGTACCTCAATTTTAGCTTTAAGAGCATCTTTTCTCTCATTTCTAGATTCTATAACATCCTCTGCCCTAATGCCTAATACAAGATTCCGTCCCACATATTCCTCTAATAATGTTTTCCCAAATCTTTCTTCACTAATATACATTTTTGTTTCATCTATTTGAATATAATACTTAGAATCCTCTTTATTTAATGTCACATCAATAAAATTCATTTGTGGTGTCCCTATGAATCCAGCTACAAATATATTATATGGTCTTTCATATAGCTCTTGGGGATTTCCTACTTGATGAATTTTACCATCTTTCATTACTACAATTCTGTCTGCCATAGTCATTGCTTCCACCTGATCATGGGTTACATAAACAAATGTAGTCTCTAATTGATTGTGTAATTTTATTATTTCAGTCCTTGTAGATGCTCTTAATTTTGCATCCAAATTAGATAGGGGTTCATCTAATAAAAAGGCTTGTGGATCACGAACCATAGCACGACCTAAAGCCACTCTTTGTCTTTGACCTCCTGATAAAGCTTTTGGTTTTCTCTCCAATAATTCTTCAAGTTCAAGTATTTTTGCAGTCTTACGGACCCTAACATCTATCTCTTCTTTTGGCAGCTTCCTCAATGAAAGAGCAAAAGCTAAGTTTTTATATACGGTCATATGTGGATATAGTGCATAATTTTGAAAAACCATAGCTATATCTCTATCCTTAGGAGCTATACCATTAACCAATTGATCATTTATATATAAATCTCCAGAGGTGATTTCTTCAAGACCTGCAATCATCCTTAAAACTGTAGACTTACCACATCCTGATGGTCCTACAAGCACCATAAATTCTTTATCCTGAATCTCTAGGCTGAAATCCTTTACAGCTTTCACACCACCAGGATAAATTTTGTTTAAACTTTTTAGAGTAATGCTTCCCATAAATCTCCCCTCCATTACATTATATATTCTATATCATTAGTTTGTCTTAATTGGCTGACTTGAACATAATTGTTATCTAATTTCACTCCATTTAAGTAAATTTCCTTGTATCCAGATTGATTTCCATTTTTATTATAAATATTAATATTTATTTTCTTTCCCCTAAATATCTTTGTTATAGCAATCTCTTCCCAATGATTAGGGATAGTAGGCTCTATACGAATTCCATGTATATCTGGCCTTATACCCAATATTCCTTCAACACATGCAACCATTACTGTTGAAGCTGTACCAGTAAGCCAATGAAGATGGGATCGGCCTTCAAATGGACTTTCCACACTTTCTGTAAACTGCCCATATACATATGGTTCCATTTGCCTAATATCTGCTAGTTGATTTTGATGAGCTGGAGAGCTTTTTTTGTAGTATTCATATGCTCTATTTCCATTACCAATAAGTGTTTCAGCCAGTATAAGCCAACCTTGAGTTTGTAAAAATATGCTTCCATTTTCCTTGGTTGAGCCATTGTATACAGTAGCTAATGCCCCTTTAAATACCTGGTCTTTAAATGAAGGTGCCATTAACCTAGCTCCATAGTCTGTGCTAAGATTTATAAATACATTATCCATAATTAATTTACCGCGATTGAAACCTGCTAATCCTGATATAATTGCCCAGCTTTGTGGATTTAACCATAAGCTAGCTTCTATATTTTCTTTGGAACCAATCCTAAGATTGTCTTCTGTAATCCCTCTGATATATCTATCTCCTTCAAAACATTCTCTATCAATGATTTTCCCTAATTCTACTTTTATCTTACCTATATCTTCAATATATATATAGTCATTTTTGATATTTGCAAATTCCTCCATGACATTTAACCCATAATACAATTGCATAGCAACAAATGTGGATTCTCCTTTTTCTCCTAATCTTAGGCAGTCATTCCAATCTGCATACAGGCCAACAGGCAAACCATTATTACCTAAATTATTTAATGAGAACTCTATGGCTTTCCTCAAGTGTTCATAGACAGAGTCATGGCCTTTATCAGCATAAGCTACTATTTCATCTAAGAATGAAATATCTCCTGTTTCATTAATATATTTTTTAATTGTAGGAAATAACCATAAAGCATCATCTGCCCTATATGATGGGTGACCAGTTTCTTTTACATAGGAAAAATCATCTGGAGTATCCTCCTTCCCTGGATTATGGTTATATTTAACAAGGGGAAGTCCCGCCCCATTGCTTACTTGGGCAGAAAGCATAAAAACTAATTGTTTTTTTGCCAATTCAGGTAGAAGATGAATAACTCCCTGAATATCCTGTACAGTATCCCTATATCCATATCCATTCCTATGACCACAATAAGTAAAAGAAGCAGCTCTAGACCAAATAAAAGTCAAAAAACATTGATATGGGTTCCAAGTATTTACCATATGGTCAAAGTTTTTATCGGGAGTTTTTACTTTCAAGGCAGAAAGATTATCTTTCCAATATTCTTTTAACTCCTCAAGTTCTTGATATGTATTTATATTTCCCTTCCCTTTATAAAAAGAGAGAATTTCTTCAGCTTTTATTTCATCATCTTGTCCTAATACAAATATAATTTTCCTTTCCTCTCCAGGCATTAGCTTTAGTTGTGTATGCAATGCTCCACAACTATTTAAATTATAATTTAAAGTATTTTCACATTGACCCTCTACAACGGCCTTAGGATTCCCATAAGAATTATAGTTTCCAATAAAGCTCTTCTTATCACCTGAATAAGAAGAAATAGGAGCATTTACTAGTCCAAAAAATCTCTTACAAGCTTCATCTGAGTTTTCCTTTATACTTTGAATAATCTTATTATCCTTAAAATATGTTTTAGATACAAATAAGGAGTACTGGAGATTTACTGTATCCTGCTCATAGTCTGACTCATTAGTAAACTCTGCATATCCAAAAATAGAAATCTTTCTTTCTCTATTAGAAAGATTTCGTACTTTATGTTCCCATACCTCATAGGTCTTATTTAATGGAACATAGTATGTAGTTTCGGATTCAATGCTACTATATTGGGTTTCAAATAT
>DATGTQ010000237.1 GCA_035301805.1 Tissierellales bacterium | reverse complement strand
TAATTTTAGTATCATATCCCCTTTTTCTTTTTCTTCCTTATCTACTACGAAACTTACTTCTCTTCCCACCATCATTTCAGCTAAATCTTGTTCTGTTACATTATTAACCTTAACAGTATCAATTTTCTTTCCTCTTCTTATTACAGTACAATAATCTGCTACTGCTTTAATTTCTTTTAGTTTATGGGTTATAATAATGATGGTTTTCCCTTCTTTTGTTAAGTTCTTCATAGTTTTAATTAGGTCCCTTATTTCTTGAGGAGTTAAAACTGCCGTTGGCTCATCTAAAATTAGTATATCAGCTCCTCTATAAAGAGCTTTTAATATTTCAACTCTTTGTTGCATTCCTACACTTATATCCTCTATTTTCGCATCTAAATCTACATGTAGTCCATATAGTTTAGATATTTCTTCTACTTGGTTTCTAGTTTTTTCTACATCAATAACTCCTAAGCCCTTAGTTGTCTCTTTTCCTAATATAATATTTTGTAAAACAGTAAAAGGTTGTACCAACATGAAATGCTGATGAACCATACCAATACCATTTTCTATAGCCACATTTGGATTATCTATATCTATATTTTTACCATTTATAAATATTTCTCCCTCTGTTTGGCTATATAAACCGTAAAGTATATTCATTAATGTAGTTTTACCAGCCCCATTTTCTCCTAATAAAGCATGTATTTCTCCTTTATGAACTGTAAGATCAATATTTTCATTTGCTACAAAATCTCCAAATTTCTTTGTTATATTTTTCATTTCTATTACCTTTGTAGAAAAATCTGTATTGCTCAATAGGGTGACCTCCTATCCAATATCTAAGCAGCTCAGACCATCGCCTGAGCTGCTTTTGGTTTTTTTAATATTTTTAATCTAATTCCTCAATGTACTTTTCTGCATCTTCAAGAGTTGCAGGTACTTCTATTTCTCCATCTATTATTAACTTCTTTATTTCTTCAATTTCTTTTAATATATCTTCTGGTACGTGTTTATCTGATGTTGGTGCTATATCTACTCCTTCTTCTTCTAAACCATATACTACAGTTTCTCCACCTGGATATTCATCATTTAATAAATCTTCTACTATTTTATAAACTCCTACGTCCACACGTTTCATAGCAGAAGTCAAAACGTTGTCAGGTGCCATATAGTTTTGGTCTCTATCTACACCTATAGCCCATTTATCTTGTTCTTTTGCAGCTTCTATTAATCCATCTCCAGCCGCTCCTGCTGCGTGGAATATAATATCTGCCCCTTGGCTATACATTTGAGTAGCTATACCTTTAGCTTTTCCTGCATCTGAAAAGTCTTCTACATATTGTCTAAGTATTTCTACATCTTTATCGGCGTATTTTACTCCAGCTTGGAATCCGGCGTCAAAACCATGGATTACATCTCCTTCAATACCACCAATAAAGCCAACTTTTCCTGTTTCAGTCATTTTTCCTGCTATATATCCTACTAAAAATGATGGTTGTTCTGCTTCAAATACTACACCTACAACATTATCTGGCGTATCTTCATAGGCAAAGTCAATAATTGCATATTTTTGATCTGGATTAGTTTCTGCTGCTTCTAATACTGCGTCACTTAATTTATATCCAATACCCCAAATTAAATCATTACCTGCATCATATAAAGTTTCAAAGTTTGGTTCAAAATCCGAATCTTGTTCAGACTCTGCAACTGAAACTTTTATACCTAAATCTTTTTCCGCTTCTTTTAAGCCTTCATGAGCTGATTGGTTAAAGGATTGGTCATTAACTCCACCTTCATCTGTAACCATAGCAACCTTTACTTCTTCATCTGTTTGTCCTTCTGCAGGCGTTTCAGAATTTTCAGGTTCTTCTGGGTTTTCATTTGTCCCACAGCCTGCAAGTGTAATAGCTAATGTTAGAATAAGTAATAATGATAATATTCTTTTTTTGTTAATCAATTAAAACTCCTCCTTTATTTTATTAAAGTGAACTCAACTTCACCAGTAACTATTTCTACATTTATCCCCCTTTTTCCTCCTTATTTATATTACTATTTTACAAAAATGACTCCAAGTTAACCTTGGAGTCTTATAGTATATTAACAAATGTTTGATTCTTTTGCAATATAACCTTCTTTTACAAGAACATTGGTTGCCTTTTCTAATCTTTCTTCATTTACCATAACAACTGGCCCAGTACAACCCATACCACTTTCTGCATATATTTTATTTTTCCATAAAACTTGTACTGCATCTTCTAGTTCCATAATATCTATACCTGAAATTGTTCCAGTTACTGTCTCTGCTGGTGGTGCCTCAACTTCCTCTACTTTTGTTTTTTTACTTCCTTTATCTAATGCTTTTAATATTTCTTTTAATCCTGCCTTATTTACCTTTTCAAATTCTTCTTTAGCAATAGATTTTAAATTACCTTTGGCTAAGTTTGCACCATAGGCTATAGCATTGGCTACTACAGGTACTCCACTTGCTCTAGATAAAATTAATATTACCCTATCATAATCTTCACCAATTCCAGGACCATAGCCATACCCTAAAGATTCATAGCTACCACCTGTTGTATAAGATGAAAATACTTTCATTAAAAGATTACCAGTTAATGTATCCGTCACCATAATATCTGGAGTACCAGTTAATAAATCATTTCCTCTCATTATGATACCACCATCAGCTCTCATGGTTTCAGCAAAGTTTATGTTATATCCATTATCATTTAATTCTCTAAAGGCTCTTTCTACTTGCACAGCTCCATCTACATTTAGAATACCAACTGTTGGTTCTTCTAGTCCCATAGCTTTTGCTGTAATTATTCCATAGATACCATTTTTAATCATTGCTTCAACTCTATGAGAAGATGAAGTTCCTGTTGTTGTGGCTAAAGTCATTTCTTTACCTATCCCTGGTGTTACTACTCTACCTACAGTGGAAACGCCTATAGGAAAATTGTAATGCATAGTTACAGCACAATCAATATCTCCATTATCTAAAAGCTCTTCCATCTTTTCATATCCTTCATCTTCAGTATCAGCAACTACTTGCTCAAGATCACTGTCTACTTTTGGCCCAATTAGTACAACTTCGATAGAATTATCTCTTTCTTGAGCTAATTCTGCTCCTTTTACAAGGTTTTCTACTCCATGTTCACTACCTAAAGTAGTAAGGCCTACTCTTGATTTATTACCAAATTGACCTGTTTCTAATCCTTCTGCTATATCGTTAAAAACTTTTCCTACCATACCTTTAACATTTTTGTCTACCATTTTATCACCTCTAATCCTTAAGTAGATGTGAAGCGAAGTCTTTCATAGATTCAGCTACTAATTTTCTTACTTCTTCTTCTGAAACACCTTTGTCCTCATCTACTTTTCCTGGATTTTTCTCAATAACTATAGACACACCATCAAATAAATTAGTCATACGACCTAGGAATAAACTACCTTTCCCTACTACCATAGCTCTATTAATTTTTCCACTTAATATATCTTCTCTTGCGAATCCTGCATAAGGTACTCCTGAAGGTATATGTCCTTGGGTTGGTGCCCATCCTACCATACCATGTTCTTTAATAAAATCATTTAATTGAGTTCTTTCAATATCTTTTTTCATAACACCTAATGCAGCTATCATCTTATAGTTTGCAGTTGGCACATCTCCAGCTCCAGCTGGTTTCGTTACATCTGGATTTTGCATTTCTACTGAATATTTATCTATATCTGTAATCTTCATATCAGCTTTATCTAGTGGATCAGTAACTAATGCGGACATAACTCCTTGTGGAGATGATCCTGTTCCAACAGTATGTCTTCCTACTATATCGGTTCTGAAAATTGGGTTTTCACCGTCATTTTCACTTATTAGCACTGCAAATCCTCCAAGAGTATCTTCTAATATTGGAAATCCTTTCTTTATATGATCCTTACCATTCATACCTAATTTTGCCGTAGATCCTCCAGCAGCTACTACTACATTTTTAAATACACCTGCTTGAACTAATGCACTAGCTTCAATTATAGCATGAGTTGGTGCTGCACAGAATCCTCTTGTGTCAGAACCAGTAGCATTTGTAAGTCCTGCTGTCTCAGCTAATGCTTTCGCAAAGTTTCCTCCACCTCTTTGGTTCATATCTCCACAAGCTTCTTCTGAACATTCTATAACATATTCAACATCTTCAGGATTAATATTATTTTTTTCAATTAAATTCATTATTGCTAATGCACCTGAAGCTTTAACGGCTAGATTTTCAAATAAAACATGTGCACTTAAATTTGTATCTATCTCATGAGCTTTCTTTACACAACCAACAATTTCTCCATTGTTAAATAATCCTTCTGCACCTTGTTCATTTATAAGTTTTTCTATATCTTCTTTGTCATCACCTTTACCTAGTTTAGCTATTAATTCCTCTCTAAAACCAGGGTGATCTTCTAGCTCTACTCTTACTTCATTAGTAAATTCTTCAGTTAACTTTACTAAGTCAAAAGCATCTACTATTTTCATCATACCAATAAACTCATCTTGTGGCATTATTTCTCCATATTTACCTTCTCTAGTTGCATTTTCAGCTTTTTTATCATGCCAAGGTTGTTTATGTTCACCTAATTCTTCTGGAGTCATACCTCCTATATAAACTTGATTTGGCATATAACTTACAACTTCTTCAAATGTTCTTAAATGTTTAGGTACTTGTTTTAAATAATCTGAATCTGGATTAATAGCTCTTTCTGTAGTTTGTGTAGTTCCATTATTTATAACCATCTCCGGAGCATGTAAAAGTACATATCCAGCTCCTTTTAACACTGGGAAATTCATATTTCCACCTCCAATTATTTTTTATGTAATAAGAATATTCTAGCTTATTAAAGGGTGATAAAATTTTATCACCCTTTAAATAATATTGTCACTATCTATTCAAATACAGTTTGATCGTCTACTTCCGTAGTCAATCCTTCTAATGCTTTTTCAACTAAGTCTCTTCTTAATTGTTTTTCTTCCTCTGGTTCTAAATTTGGATTTCCTAATGGATGAGGAATAGCAATTGCTGGTACAATTCTATTAGCTCCAACTGTTAAGGAAATTGGCACAACTGTACACATATGAATTACAGGAATCCCTGCACGTTCAATTTCTTTTACCATCGTTGCTCCGCAACGTGTACAAGTACCTCAGGTTGAAGTTAATATAACTGCGTCAACTCCATCAGCAACTAGTTCTTTAGCAATTTCTTCAGCAAAACCTTTAGCACTAGCTACTGCAGTACCGTTACCTACAGTACTATAGAAGTATCTGTGTAAACCACCTATTTTTCCTTCCTTCTCCATATCCCTTAATACATCTACAGGAATAACTCTATCTGGATCCTCATTAGCATATACTGGGTCATGGCCACCATGGGCTGTTTCATGGGTTTCTCCTGTTAAATCATCTAAACCTTCTATATCATATTTACCATATTTAGACGCACTTGATGACTCTATATGATCGGGATTTCCTTTTGGAACTATACCACCAGATGTTACTATAGCAATTTTAGCTTTAGTAATATCTTTAATCGCTGGATTTGGTTCAACTCTATCAAAGTCAGGCATTGGGAATTCTGTTTCAAATTCCTCTTCCTTTAACTTTTTAATAAGCATATCTACTGCTCTTTCTGAACCTCTCTTCTCAGTAAAGAAATTCTTTCTAATACCTCTTGGTATATAGCCTTCTTCATCTGGAGAACCTATTTCTTCATTTTTAGCTAATTTTAATGCTAAAGGTGCCATAGCCTTAACTGCTTTCCTCATACCTGCAGCACTATTTCTAGTTGATACTATATATACGCTGTTCTTAAACATATCGGCACCAGGATTTTCTATATACATTCCTGTTAAAACTGGAATTCCTAATTCTTTTTGAACAGCATCAGTTATGGTTCCTGCCGCAACTCCGTATCTACCTGCGTTAAATGCTGGTCCAGCTATAAATAAATCCGGATCATACTCTTTAACCATATCTAATACTGTAGCTGTAGCTTCCTCCATATTTTCACCAAAATAGCTATCACCACAAATTATAGTTGCAACTATTTCAGCTTCCCCTTTAAAACCTGCATTAAAAGCCATACCTGGCCCTACTGCACCTTCTCTAACTTCGGGTTTATAATCAGCTTTTTCTTCTCCACCGATTCCAGCAAAGAATTGATTTATATAATGTACAACTTTAATTTTACCCATTTAATTCCCCCCTCTCCTATTTTTTATTGGCTGGGATTTTAGTCATTAAATTTACAAAATTCTTCTCTTATTTCACTTACTTCTTCAATGATATCATCAACATCTAATACCATTTCCATCATACCAATCTGTTCATCATATACATCTGAATCTACTTCATTTTTAAATTCTGATTCTACAACGTGATATACTCTAAGTCCTAACTGGACTCCTGCTAATGGACCTGCAAAAGTTGGGTCTCCAGCTGTAACGGTTTCAGCTGCTAATCCAGCTGCTTCACCTTCAGCTCCTCCTATTAGAATAACCATATTTTCTGCTCCATATTTTTCAGTTAATTCTTTAACCCTCTTTTGATTTTCTAAGTCCATAGCTCCTGCAGCAGTTCAGACAAAACATTCAGTTGATGAAAATACTACTTCAGCTTCTGTAGACTTTAAACATTCTTCAATAGCTGGTCCTGGTATACCATCTCTATCACCAATAATAATAACTTTTTTATTTGCATCAAACAATGCCATCTATTCCACTTCCTTTCATTTACGATTTATTTTTTAACACATTTACTTTCTAATAACCTTTTGCTGACATTTTATTAAATCCTAGCTCATTTGTAGCTCCTGTAATAGCTTGTAATTCCACAGTAATTGAGCCATCTTTCTCTAAACTACCATCAAATCCTCCAGCAATTATATCTACAAATTTTGTATCTCCTATTACCTTGTCCATTGAAGGTAATTCTATTACTTCATTTGCATTACCACCAGTTACAACTGCATTTGCTAGTGGATCTGCGTCAGCTAAAGATTGACTTGCACCATCTCTACCTGCATATTCATCTGTAATAATTACTGTTTTTATACCTTTTTGTTCAATTTTCTTACAGTTCATAATAAGGTCTGTATCTGGATTTCCAAAACCTTCTTGTGAAATTACAACACCATCTAACCCTAGGAATTCTGCTATTTTAGCTGTCCAATTTGAAGACCTTTCCTTATCAGCTAGATATACATTCTCATTAGTAACTATTACTCCTAAAAAGTTTATATCTTTGCCATGTCTTGCATATAAATCTTCAACTACTGGATTATTTAAATGATGGTAAGATGTATTCTTATCACATGCAGATACACAATTACCACTTAATACTGCTCCATCAAATACTTCAGTTGGATACAATAAAGTTGGTACTATTTCTTTTACATCTACTCCATATACATAAGTGTCATGAAGCAAACCTTGACTTTGTAACATTTGAACATAAGCTACTTTTGGTAAATCAGGATATTTTTCTACACTTTCTAGTAAAGGTAATGTTTCATAAACTTCTACCTTATCAGGTTCTAATTCCTTTGCAGCTTCTCCTAAATAAGTTGCTATTTTTAATCCTGCCATTCTAAGAGCTTTTTCATGTTCGTGTTGTTTTAATCCTTCTGCTGGTTCACATAATAGTACAACATTGTTTAATTTTGAAAATGGAGTGTAGTCAGCTCCTGGACCTGTCATGTCAATAATACCTTCTTGGAAACCTACAATCTTTCCAGCTGTAACTACTGCACAACCTTTAAGAACATTAGTTTTTCCACTACCTACAGTTTCCACCTTTGAAATCATTCCTGGGAATACTCCACCTGGACCTTCTACTTTCACCCTTGGTTCTATAACGTCCTTTACAGGAGTAATTCTTACACTTTCACCAGGCCTTGCTAATTCTACATCTACCTTTTCTAAATGTTCATCTTCCTTAACTAAGGAAACTATTTCTTCTTTGTTCACGTATAAAACCCCATCTTCTACTTGAGTTTTATCACCAAATTGAACGTCTTTGATTAATATGTGACCTAATTCTAGACGCATAAAGTCACCTCCCCTTAATTTTAAAGTATCTATTTTAATTCTAGGCAAAATGCCTAGAATTAAAATCATTATGCATATTTTTTAATTAAATTTTCTACACTTGAAGCTGTAGCTTCATCTCCTACTACTGAATCTACTTTTTCACCATCTTTGTAAATAGCTATTACTGGTAATCCTAATACTTGTTGAGAAATAGCAAGTCTTCTTGCCTTAGTAATATCTAAGCTTGAAAATTTAATTTTGTCACCATATTCTTCTTCTAATTTTTCTACATGTGGCATTAAAGCCTTACAAGGTTCACAAGTTGGTCCCCAAAAATCTACTAATACATAACCATCAGCTTTAAGAACTTCATCTTCAAAATTCTTTTTAGTTAACTCTAACATATTAATTCCCTCCTCAGGTCTTTTTTAATCATTAAAAGCATTATTAATATATCTTTCACTTTGTACAGCCGCAATAGCTCCATCAGCTGTAGCAGTTATTACCTGCCTTAAAGACTTAACTCGGACATCCCCAGCTGCAAATACTCCTGGAATTTCTGTATTCATATCATCATCTGTTTTAATATAACCATTTTCTAATTCTAATTTACCTTCAAATAATTCTGTATTTGGTAAATAACCAATAAATACAAATATTCCAAATGTACCATCATTTTCATCAGCAAATATTTCTTTCTTTTCCTCTGTTTTTGTGTTTTTAACTACTATAGATGATACTATGCCTTCACCTTTTATCTCATCAATTACAGAGTCCCATAAGAAATCAATTTTATCATTAGCAAAAGCTTTTTCTTGTATAGATTTTGCTGCCCTTAATTCATCTCTTCTGTGTATTATAGTAACTTTTCTAGCAAACTTTGTTAAATATATTGCTTCTTCTACTGCTGTATCTCCACCACCCATTACAAATACCTCTAGGTCAGTAAAGAAGTCCGCATCACAAGTTGCACAATAGGATACTCCTCTACCGGTAAACTCTTTTTCTCCTGGACAGCCTATTAATCTTGGCTCTGCACCAGTTGCAACTATTACTGTTTTTGCTTTATATTCTTCTTTTTCACACTTAATAACCTTAATTTTGTCATCAAGATTTATATCAATAACTGTGTCAGTAACCATTTCAGCACCGAATTCTTTAGCTTGATCTACCATTCTCCCAACTAGAGATGGTCCACTTGCATTTTCCACTGAACCTGGGTAATTTGCAACTTCCGCTGTAGTAACTATTTGACCACCTGCTTTTTCTTTTTCTAAAATCAAAGTTTTAAGTTTTGCTCTGGCTGCATAAAGTCCAGCTGATAATCCTGCAGGGCCAGCTCCTATTATTATTACATCATAAATTTCAGTCATAGTTTTCTCCTCCTTCATTATCCTATATTTTATTATTTATATTTTACTTCTTTATTATACTAATAGCTACATCAATATGATGTACCTAATTAATATTATAATAGATTATCTAGCACAGATGCAACTATTGATAAATCAATAACCTGACAATCCTTTAAGGTTTCTTCGCTAAATTTTGGATTTTGATCATCTTTTAAAAATTTTTTTGCAGTTTCAATACTTTGTTCTATCATAAGTAGAGAATCCATATCTAAATCATTTTCATTAGCAATAGCTATAGTTTTATAAGGAGTTTCGTTAGGCTTTACACTACTAGATAGTGGATGGGTAAGTAGTTTAGAACCTGAATGTATCTTGTTCCTAACAATCTCCAACAATTTCAAATAGCCTACTTCCTGATATTCTATAGGAATACAACCGGAGTATTTTTCTTTAATCAAAGGATTATTTGTAATAACGTTTATATCTTCCATAATATATTCTCCTTAGAACCATTATATAATAAAGCATTTTTTACATTAAAAAAAACAGAATGGAAAGAGCAAACTACTGTGCCCACCTACCCTGTTCATAACCTGAGAGTTTCCCCTCAAAATGAGGATTGCTCCTTCGGTGCTTTCGCTTCCCAGAGTCCTGTCTAAATACGGTCCTTTTGCCTGAGATTATCACTAGAATTGGCAAACTCCTAGCTTAGTCCTTCGGCGCCATTACAAATTAGTCTCTCCCGTATTTATCATCCAGAATAAGGATATTAAATTGCTAATTTAAATTATTACTATTTTGTTAAGTTAATAACAACTTGGTATTATCATTATATTATATAATTAGGAAATTAACAACCCTATTTTAAAATTTTACAAAAAATTTATATTTGTTCTACATCTAATACATATTGTACTATATTTGATGAGTGATCTGCAACCCTTTCTAAGTTACTTAATATATCAAGAAAAACCACACCAGAGCTAGGTTCACACATTAATTTATTCAATCTTTCAATATGATTTACCCTATATTCTTTTTCTAATTCATCCACCTTTTCTTCTGAATCTTTAACCTCCATTGATAAGTTATAATCCACTTCTTCAAAGGCTTCAATGGCCTTTCTATATATTTTTTCGGTTCTGTCAAACATTATTTTTAATTCGTCAAGAGCATCATCTGTAAATAATAATCTATTATCTATCCTATACTGAGCCAATTCTGCTAAATTATCAGCATGATCTCCAACTCTCTCTATATCATTTATTGTATAAAATAATGTATTAACTAAACCATGTTGCTCCTCTGACAAAGGTTCATTAGACAGTTCTACTAAATAAGTAGTTATTTCTCTTTCTAACCTATTTATTACCGTTTCCTGTTGGAAAACTTCATTTGTCAGTTTCTCATCCTTATTTAAGAAAGATTTTTTAGCATTAATAAGATTTTCTCCAACTATATTTGCCATTCTTAAAACTTCTTTCTTTGCTTGGCCTACTGCAATAGACGGTGTTTCAATTATTCTTGAATCTAAGTAGTTATAACCTGTTGATTCTTCATATATATCACCAGGTACTAACTTTGTTGCAGCCTTTACTAGTAAGTTAGCAAAAGGAAATTGTATTGCTACGTTTAAAATATTGAATAAAGTATGGGCATTTGCAATTTGCCTCTGTATATTATTAGGCGTAATATAAGTTACCAAGACTTGGATTGGCACCCTCAATAATGTCATAAATATAATAGTCCCTATTAAATTAAAAAGGAAGTGTATAATTGCAGCTCTTTTTGCAGTTTTATTGGTTCCTACACTAGATATTAAAGCTGTAGTTGTTGTTCCTATATTGTCTCCAAATAGTATAGGAAAAGCAATATTAATATTTATTAAGCCTTGAGATGCTAGAGCTTGCAAAAGACCGATTGAGGCACTACTACTTTGGAGTATTGTAGTTAAACCTAATCCAACTAAAACACCTAAAAACGGATCATCTAAGCTTATTAATATATTTTTAAATGTTTCATTTTCACTTAATGGTGCTAAACTATTCCCCATCATATCCATTCCAATAAAAAGAATACCAAATCCCATTAATATTTCCGAAATATTTTTTGCCCTTTTACTTGATGTCGTTATCCAAATACCAACGCCTATTGCCAAAACTAGTGGGGCAATATCTGTTAAACTAAAAGCTATTAATTGAGCAGTAATAGTAGTACCAATATTGGCTCCCATAATTACTCCTACTGCTTGACTAAGAGTCATGAGCCCTGCATTTACAAATCCTATAACCATAACAGTAGTTGCACTACTACTTTGGACAACCATCGTTACTAAAGCTCCAATTAATACACCCATTAACCTATTATTGGTTAAGACTTCAATTAAATGTTTTAATTTTTCACCAGCTACTTTCTCTAAACTCATGCCCATCATATTCATACCATATAAAAATAATCCTAAACCACCTAAAACTCCAAAAGCAATTTCCATTTCAAACCCCCTAATATAATTTTTTGTACATAATTATATAATAACATTAATGTGAAGTTCTTATGTTAAATCTATGTTAATTTTTATTTAACACAAATTTTTCAATAACTTTAGCTACACCATCTCTATCGTTATTATCAGTTATATAATCAGCATATTCTTTGGCCTTTTCTTCCCCATTTTCCATGGCTACTCCTAAACCAGCCATCTTTAACATTGATATATCATTTTCATTATCTCCAATAGCTATAACTTTAGATGTAGGTATATTAAACTTCTCACATAATAGTTTTAAACCATTACCTTTAGTTACTCCTTTGTTCATAATTTCTATATTATTAGACCAGGAACTTGCTATTTCTACACCATTTATTTGAGAAATCTTTTTTCTAAATTTCAATAATCTTTCTATATCCCTATCTACAACAATGTACTTATACACTCTAATTTGATTTTTTTCTATTTCTTTTAAAGGAGCTTTCATAACCTGATAATCTACTCCATGATAAATATTCTTTTCTCCAGTCCAGCCTTTAAAAAGTTCTGAGGAAGCATTTTTTTCTGTCAAATAAAAAGTTTCATCATCATAAAAATGATAATAAACTTCTTCCTTCTCAGACATTTTAATTACTTCTTTTGCTACATCTTTATTAATAGCTGAATCATAAATAACATTTGATTTTCCCTTTTCAGCTACAAAAGCTCCATTACATGAAATAATAGGAGTAGTTAGTCCTAAGCTTTCTGCATATTCATTAGCAGAAGTAAACAACCTTCCAGTAGAAAGTATTATATTCGCTCCCAAAGATTTTGCTTTCTTTATAGCCCTTTTATTTCTTGAAGATATTTCATTATCACTATTTAATAAAGTTCCATCCATGTCAATTGCTATTAATTCATATTTCATCTTTTATAACCCCCATTTTATTTTTCCAATAAACAGTATACCATATACATTAAATAAAAATAGCGAATAAACAGTATATTAAACTATCTATTCACTACTAACTTATAGTCTATTTAAATAAAAGCTTAGTTTAAACAGTCCCATTAATTTTAAGGCCCAACCTTATATATATAATTACTAGGCTTATAATAATCTGAAGTTATTTGCTTTGTTTCTACGATCTTACCATTCTTTATAATTTGTTTATAAGTATTAACCTTATATCCTTCTCTACCTTGCTGCACAACTTCTTTAGCTCCAGGTTTTAAACTATTATCTTTTATTTTTTCTGTTTTAGGTTTAACTTTTTCAACAACTTCTGAAGTAATTTTTACTTGATAATCTTTAGAATTCTTATCCCCATAAACACGGGCATATACTTTGTTATTAGATACCTCCATAGTAATATATACTGGAAAATCAAAATCATTTTTAAACCTTAAATCTATATGTCCATAGGATACAGTTGCATCGTGCCCTAAATCCACATATTTTACTGGGATAGAGTGATGCCCCCTTTCCACAATAGTCATATTTGCTAATAGCAAAGCATTATAAAGTGTAGTAGATGTTTGACATACTCCTCCACCTAAACCTGGAATAAATTCACCTTTTACTATTATACTTGCCTCTTTATACCCATTTTTTACATTTCTTGGCCCAGTTAATTCGTTAAAAGATACAGTTTCATTAGGTAATAATAGTTTACCACTTACTGATTTAGATGAAATTCTTATATTTTCTTTTCTATCTTTGCTGCTATTACCAAGAGAAGTTGAAAATTCACCTATAACTCCATTAACTCTTCCTAGAAGTTCTTTTTTTACTTTAGGCTCTATAATGTTTACGGGTATTTCTATATCTTTTAAAATATATATATTATCTTCTATAGCTGTTTTTAAAGTCTTTTCATCTACTTCTCTTCCTAGGACTTCTTCAGTAACTTGAAAATTACCACCGTTAAAATTAAAAACTGCATTTTTGCTTTTTAAATTAATATCCTTTTTAATTTCCTCTACATGTTTGTCAATTAACTTTTTATCATAGCTAGACTCTAATTTAAATGTCTTCCCTTCCTTTTTAGTATTACTAATTATCTTTAATTTATTAATAAAAGTACCTTGTCTCCCTATATTATAAGCTTCATCAACTGCCTTAGAATAATCATATTTAAATCCTAAGTCCTTCAACCCTATACTATAAACTTTATCTCTATAGTTTAGTTTCATTTCTTTGCCTTCTAATTCTTCTTCTCTTTTTGATTCTATAAGTTTAATTGCATCTTCTTTAGTTTTATTACTAAGGTCAAATTCTTCTACTTTTATCCCTTCATATATAGTTTCTACATTTAGAACACTATAAATACTATAATAAGCTACCCCGAACAGTATTGCTATTACTACTAATACAAGATATAAAATCTTCCGGCTTTTTTTGCCCGTTTTTTCCATAGCCAACCCACCTTTAAATTTATTGTAGTATAGATTCCTCTATACTGAGTCTGGTAAACCAAGGCCTTTAGAAACCCACGACTTTAATCTTGGCGGGTTCACTTACTATCCCAGTATACTTCTATATTGTCTAGTTCTTTTAATGGCTCCATATACTTGGCTTCTCTTCCATTGACTTTTAAAATTAGTCTTCCCTTAGGTTTTGATAAATCAAAATCTATGTGGTTAAAGATATCTACAAATATGAATTCTTTTTTATCGTATGTAAAGCTTTTTTCTTCTCCATTTATCATTAAATTTATCTTTTTCCCATATTTTTCTCTATTACTAGAATATTTAAAGGTAGTTATACTATCTCTATTATTCAGCTTGCAATTAGTTTTTTTCTTTTCATCATTTACTAGTACTTTATAGTCCTTAGTATCTATATTCAAAAACTCAAGTAATTCATTTAAATAAACTACTTTATCCTTACCCTTACTACCATCCACTATTCTTATATGATCATTATTATTTAATTTTGTGTTTAAATTAGCTTCCTCATTATTTACATATATCTTAGCTGGTTTACCAGCTTCACCTTTTAACACTTTCTTTTCTTCATTAAAATAAAATATAAAATCTTTACCTCTTTCAGGAATTAACTTTCTTGGATTATATCCTGTAAGTATTAAAACATCTGAAACCTTTATATCCTCTGTGTTGAATACTCTGACCTTTTCATCATTCATATATATTTCTAAAAAATTTTTATTATTACTGTTTAAACCTTCTAAAGCAATTCCAATAGGTGTAATAATGTCTGGCCCTCTAAACTCATCACTTAAGCCTTCTATATCCCCTATACTACTAACGTCCTTTACTACTACTCTCTCCTTAGGAATACCCAGATTTTTAGCTATAAATCTATCTAACAAAGGAATTTGACTACTACCCCCTATCAAGAAAACTGCACTAGGGGCCTTTCCATTACTATTCATTATTTCTTTACTTATTTCTTCTGCCAAAGTATTAACTTCATCTTTAATATTAGATATTATCTCCCTAGAGGATAGGCTCCTTTTAATACCTAATATATCTTCTATTTCATGATTTTCTCTTTTATTTAAGCTTATTTTTAACCTTTCACTAGTGTCAAAATCCAATAAATAGTACTCTGAGATTTTTTCTGTTATTTCGTCTCCAGCTAAAGAAGTCATAGCATATGCAACAATGGCCCCATCTTTTGCTATAGCAATGTCTGAAGTACCAGCACCTATATCTATTAAAGCAATATTTAATAATCTTAAATTCTCCTTAATAGATGCGTTAATAGCTGCAATTGGCTCTAGGGTCATATTCAAAACCTCTAGTTCAGCCTTAGTTACTACTGCATATAAGCCTTCTATTACTGTTTGAGGTAAAAATGTAGCTAATAAATCTACTCCAATAGTTTCTCCTCGGTGACCTTCTAAATTTTCCATAAAACTTTCATCTAAATAATATTTTACAATGGTATAACCTATGCAAAAATATTTAAGATTGTTTTTTCTACCTGCATCTATTTCTTCTTGGGCTTTTTGTATTGCCTCTAATTCTAAAGCATTTATTTGCTCTCTACTAATTTCTTGGGAGTTGTCCACTTTTTTATCAACCCTAATTCTATGGGTCTTTAAGGAGCGTCCTGCCGCAGCAATGGAAACCTTTTTTAATTTTATATCTAATTCATCTTCTAATTCTTTTTTTATTTCCTTAACTATTTTTGTTACCCCTTCAATGTCATGGATTTGACCATCATACATATTTCTTCTATCATGTTCTTTTATAACACTTGATAGTATTTTAAAGTCCCCATTTTCATCATACTTTCCTACCATACCTATTACAGTTCTTGTACCTATGTCTAAAGAAAAAACCGTCATAATATCGCAGCCCTTTCATAATTTAATTTTGTATATCTATTTATTATTATAATATAAACAATAATCTGTCAATGGACAATCTTCACATAAAGGCCTTCTGGCTTTACAAATCCTTCTACCATGAAGTATTAACCAATGGTGAGCCTTAGACCAAAGTTTTTTGTCTATATTTTTCATTAAATCTTTTTCAGTCTCTAAAACATTATCACTATTAGCTAATCCTATTCTATTAGATACCCTAAATACATGAGTATCTACTGCTATAGCATCTACTGAAAATGCATTACTTAAAACTACATTTGCCGTCTTTCTACCAACCCCTGGCAATTTCATAAGTTCTTCTCTTGTATCCGGAACTTTTCCACCATATTCTTCTACTAATATTTTACATGTCCCTAAAATATGTTTACTTTTATTCTTATAAAAGCCACAACTCCTTATTAACTCTCCTAGCTCCTCCTGAGTAAGTTCTAGATAATCTTCTGGCTTTTTATATTTTTTGAATAAATCCTTAGTTATTTTATTAACTCTTACATCAGTACATTGAGCTGATAAAATAGTTGCTATT
>DATGTQ010000236.1 GCA_035301805.1 Tissierellales bacterium | reverse complement strand
ACCATTGCCCCTAAAAACATAGGAATATCTGCTCCAACTATTACTCCCATAGTTGATATAGCACCAATTACTCCACCTCTTTTGCCACCGACCATATTACCTCCTGTATAACCTATTAATAATGGGAGTAAATAGGTTATCATTGGTCCCACTAATTCTGCCAATTTCTCATTAGGTCTCCATCCTTTAGGAATAAAAAGTGCTGTTATCAATCCCCAGGCTATAAATGCACCGATATTTGGCATTACCATTCCAGATAAAAACCTACCAAAGTCTTGAATTTTCACTCTCGCTTCCTTCTTTTCCTTTACATAGGATTCACTCATTTCACTACCTCCCCTTTATTTTTATATTGAAATAAAAATCCTCTAAAATATTGTTTATATTTTCATATATTTCTCCTTCTGTCATTGTCTTCATTGGTTTACCTTTGAAAATGTTTTGAGTAATGTAACTCATAATTTCTATATATTCACTTTCTGTATTAGATGGAGCTAATAGTACAACTGCAGTTTCTACATTTTTTTTATTAATAGTTAACGGAGCTAATAACTTAACTATCCCTAGTTGCAACTCATCTACTACCTCAGTCCTACAATGAATAATTATTGTACTTGATTCCTCTAGAATAAGTTGACCTAAACTTTCTCTGTAGAGAATATCTTTTTTTAACTGATTATACGAAGAATCATCATCTGCATACATATTAGTAATCATATTAACTAAATCTTGATACTCTTCTAAATAAATCTCATCATAATATTTATAGTTATCTAATATTTGCATAATAGCTTTAGAATAATTAATGTCTTTTATTAGTTTATCTCTAAAGCTTATTTTATCTGTAATTTCATAGCTTCTTTCATTTTTATCTAATGGAATTTTATTCATTAGATTTTTAATATTTTCCTTATCTTCATCTAGTAACAAAGGATTTACTAAAACCCACTCTATATTTTCTACATTTATAGGAACTGTAGATACAATGAAATCCCACCCATTTAAGTCTATATTATTTATATCTATGGCCGATACTGTATCTATTACTTCAACATTTGAAAACTCATTGCTGATTTTTGTAGATAACAGTCCAGCAGCTCCAATACCACTGGGGCAGACTACAATTATATTGAAAGTATAGTTTTTAATTCTCTCTAGTGCACCGCCAATATGAAGGGCGATATATCCAACTTCTGTATCTGGAACTTTAACATTGAATTCTTTTTCGATAATAGAAGAGGCTTTTTTTGATAACTGAAAAATATAGGAGTAATTTTCTTTTATTTCATCTAGTAGAGGATTTCTAATTTCCATCCCCATCATTATCCTTTTAATTGCAGGCTCTAAATGAATTGTTAAATCGATTAATATCTTCTCATCTTTCATTAAATCTAGTTTTGACTCATTTTGAATAAATTTAATCATAGCCTTTGCCGTTTTAATGATTCGATAATTATCTATGAAGAAATCATCCCAATCATTTTTTTGTTGATTAGAATATTTTTTAGTTCCTAGTAGATGCATAGTGATATATCCAATTTCATCTTCTGGCATATTAATATCAAAGCTATTTTCAATTTCACAAGCCAATTCTTTTGCATAAGCATATTCTTCATTATTTTTTATATTATTTAGATATTTTTCTTCCATATGAATTTCATCGCCATTTTTAATTCTTTCAACTACCAAAGCTAAATGGACAGTTAATGCTACATATTGGCTATCATTAAGTTCCAAATTTATATTTTTTTCAAATTCTGAAACTATTTTCTCTACCTTTTTAATAGTGTCTTTATCTATCATATTTAAAAGCTTGTTCTGGGTCTTGAATGCTATGAAATTATTATTTTTGTTTCGAACAATATTTTCAAGTATATCCAAGACATCATTTTGTAAATTATTTTCGTATATAAGGTTCACTATTAATTTTCTAAGATTAGTTTCATCTCCCTCAATATAAACTCCAAGTCCAGGCCTTCTAATTAATCGTATATCATGTTTTAACAAGATATTCTCAATTTTATCTAGATCCATACTTATAGTGCCTTCAGTAACATTTAAATCAGACTTAAATCTATACATCTTAATAGGATCTTTATTTTTTAATAACTCAATTAGTATGAACAATTGCCTTTCTTGTGGAGAGTATTTTTTCTCAACCTCTTCATTATGAAGCAATTGTTTAAGTCTATTTTTCTCCTCTAAATTCCCTTCAATTTTAATTCCATAGCCAGGCCTTTTAGTAAATTTAAAGCCATTAGTACTTAAATAATATTCCACTTCATGCATTTGCCTCATTATAGTTCTTGAACTAACGTTTAATTTATCACCTATAAATTCTGTCGTAATAGGCTCTGTGCTTTCTGCTAAAATAAATAATATATCCTTACTTCGCCTTTCTAAAGATTTCATATTTATCTCTCCTAGAAAATGTTTGCCTAAATAAGTTTACCCTAATTCCTTAATTTAATAATACCCTAGAAGTATTGACATTACAAAGGTTAGTTAATACCAACTTGTCACTATAACTTAGTGACATTATTAAAAGAGTAAGTCAAAAGAACGGTCTTCACTAACCCACTTTGTGAGTCAGTAAAGACCGTCCCCATTGGTCCAGTGTACTCCTAGGGGATACCCCAAACTCCCCTTTTTTCTCATTTGAGTTTTACTTGTTCAAATGTACCAAGTTTCTCCTTATCAATTTCGATTACTATAGTTTTATTGGTTATTACTTGCATAAGCATTGCATCTACTTTGGGAGGTTTTATGGATAGGGATATTATACATTCATTGTTTTCTTTTATTACTTCATCTACATCCATTGAATATCCAGGTGTAGCAAATTGTTTAGTAATTTGTAGTATAACTTTGTCCTCTGTTGTATCTACTTCTACTCCTTCTGTATTAGAACTTCTTTGAAAGGAATCAATTACTTTAAAGGGTATTTTACTCCTAATTGTCACTTTTCCCACTCCCTTCCTTATTATTCTCTCTCTATTACTTTCTTCATTATTATCCTTTTACTATTATCTCTATTATAGTCTTACTATTATTATATCCTATATACAACATGCTAATTAAAAACTCCTTTCTAATAAACATATTAAAAAGGAGTTTTTATACTCTTATTTAGTAGTTCTATATACTTCTATTTCCATTGTAGTTTGATTCCCGCCAAAATCAGTTAAGGTAATAGGTATTACATTTAATCCTTTCTCTAAATATACTGGTATATTAATGGTCTTTTCTATAGGCCTAATATCCCCAATTGTTTTACTATCATCAATTTTATATTCTAGACTTTCCCATAGTCTCAGCTCTAAATATGGGAAATTGTCCTTCATAGTTATTTCTAATTCTACTTCATCAGAATCTGGATCTCTACCTTCAACTTTTACTTCTAACTCTGG
>DATGTQ010000235.1 GCA_035301805.1 Tissierellales bacterium | reverse complement strand
CCGGAAAGTGATGAACTATATACTGGTCTTGCCAAATTTCAATAATAATAGCATACTCTACCCTTTAATTTAATATATTAATAATAACGAAGGGGGGTAGGGGATGAAAGTAAAAAAGTTTATTTTGATTTTATTTGTACTGATATTAACTATTAGTGTATCTGGTTGTAAAAGGTCTGGTTTGAAAAAACTATTTTCTAAAGAAGAACCTATGGAGATAATTAGAAGTGATGATGAAGAAAAAATTGACCTAACGGAAGAAGGGGATGAACTTAGGAAAACAATTCTTTATTTTCAAAATAGTAAAGGATTATTGGTACCTATGATGAGAAAAATACCTTGGGAAGAAGGTATAGCAAATTCGGCTATTAACAATATGATAGATAATCCAGCTCTCCAAGAAAATTTAGCGTCTACAGGATTATCGCCAATAATTCCTGCTGGTACAGAAATAAAGGGAATTACTATAGATGAAGATACAGGACTTTGTAAAATTGATTTTACAGGGGAAGTATTAAATTATGAAACGGAAAAAGAAGAAGAGAATTTAATAAATGGAGTAGTATATACATTAACTGAGTTTCCGGCAATTAATGAAGTTCAGGTAATGATTGATGGAGGCGTTGTACCTACTTTAAAACACGGTACAGAGGTTGGAGAACCACTAAAACGGGAAAATATAAATCTGTTAGGCAATTTAGAAAATGCTAAGTCAAGAATAGTAGTTTATTTTAAGGGAATGGAAAATAATGAATTTGAATATTTTGTACCTGTAACTATACCTACAATAGCACCTATTCCCAATGTATTCACAGCTTTAGAAGAACTTTTTGATGGACCACCAGAGGATATGGGGTTAGATACAGCAATTCCCGATGGAGTTAACTTAGAGGGGGTAGAAGTAAAAGAGGGAACAGCCTATGTAGATATCTATACTGGTTCTATTGATATCTTAAAAGAAGAAAGTGTATTAACTGGAATGATAAAAAACATTGGTATAACTTTAAGTCAATTTGATGAAATTGAAAAGGTAGAGATACTTATTGATGGTAAAGATTTAGAAAAGATTGGTATAGATTATGATTATGATATGGCCATACCTGTCTTTGCCAATGAATATTAAGCTGTCTTAATGGCAGCTTATTTATTTTGTCAAGAATTAAAGTAGTAAATATGTAGAAATAAAATAGAAATTTTGTTATTATAAAAATTGAAGATTTAAATAGGAGATGTATACTAATGGTGAGAATTGACAATAGAAGTTTTGATGAATTAAGGAAGATAAATATTAAAAGAAATTATTTAAAGCACCCTCAGGGTTCTACTCTTATAGAAATGGGGGATACTAAAGTTATATGTACAGCTATGATAGATGAAAGAGTACCCCGTTTCTTAAAAGGAACTAACCAAGGGTGGGTAACTGCAGAATATTCTATGCTTCCAGGTTCTACAGCGAATAGAAAAATTAGAGCCGCCTCTAGGGGAAAGGTGGAAGGAAGAACTCAAGAAATTCAAAGACTTATTGGTAGGGTATTAAGAACAGTTGTTAATTTGAATATAATAGGGGAGAGAACTATTTGGATAGACTGTGATGTTATACAAGCAGATGGAGGAACTAGGACTGCTTCTATAACCGGTGCTTATGTTGCCCTTGTAGATGCATTATATTATTTATATAATAAAAGGGAAATCTCTAGTATGCCAGTATTGAACTTTGTTTCAGCAATTAGTGTAGGCATTGTAGAAGGGGAAGCTTTATTAGATCTATGTTATGAAGAGGATTTTAATGCAGAAGTAGATATGAACATTGTTATGACAGATTCTGATGAATTTGTTGAGATACAAGGAACTGGTGAGGAAAAGGCTTTTTCTAGAGAACAGTTAAATGAGTTGTTATATTTAGGAGAGATAGGGAATAAACAACTTATAAAGAAACAAAAAGAAGTTTTAGGGGATTTAGCATATTTAATAGAAAAGAAAACAAAAGATGAAGGTGAATATTAAGTTTATGGAAGAAAAATTATTAGTCCTTTCAACGGATAATATTAATAAAATTAATGAAATAAAGAATATATTAAAAGATTTACCTATAAAGGTATTATCAAAGAAAGAGTTGGGGATACAAGATATTAAAGTCAAAGAAGATGGCACAACTTTAAAAGAAAATGCAATAAAAAAGGCCATGGGTATATCAAAAGAAGTAGAAGGTATAATAGTAGCAGATG
Organism: Tissierellales bacterium; assembly: GCA_035301805.1. Classification (NCBI taxonomy): domain Bacteria; kingdom Bacillati; phylum Bacillota; class Tissierellia; order Tissierellales; species Tissierellales bacterium. The sequence goes on along the minus strand of DATGTQ010000235.1, from coordinate 1,013 downwards.
ATACTGGTTTATTCGTAGATTATTTAGATGGTAGACCAGGAGTTTATTCATCTAGATATAGTGGAGAAGATGGATCCTATAAGAAAAACAATGAAAAATTGTTAAGGGAATTAGATGGAGTATCATTAGAAAAGAGGACTGCTCATTTCGAAACAGTTATAGCAATAATTACAGAAAATAAGGAAATTAAAACGGTAACTGGAAGATGTGAAGGAAAAATAGGCTTTGAGCCTAAAGGTAGTGAAGGTTTTGGATATGATCCTTTATTTATAGTAGATGGATATGGAAAAACTTTTGCTGAACTAGGCGAAGATATAAAAAATAATATTAGTCATAGAGCAAAAGCATTAAAAAATTTAAAAGTTGAGTTAAAAAGGCAATTAGAGGATGATTAATATGAAAATATTTGTAGTAAGTGATACTCATGGTCGAATTAAGGATTTTGTTAATACAGCAAAGTCTTTGGAAAGACCAGATTTAATAATACACTTAGGCGATTACGTAGAAGATGCATTAAAAATAGAAGAGGAAATGGGAATAGATACAATAGTAGTTAAAGGAAATTGTGACATTTATTCTACAGGATTTGACGAAGATAAAATAATAAATCTTAATAATAAAAAAATACTAATTACCCATGGACATAAATACAATGTGAAAATGGATATATCAAGGCTTGTATATAAAGGTATGGAAGAAGAAGTAGATTTAATATTATTCGGCCATACTCATTTTCCTCAACTAGAAGAACAGGATGGTATTATAATTATGAATCCTGGAAGTGTTTCGTTACCAAGATTGTTTAATAGTAAAACTTTTGGTATAATAGAACTTGGAGAGAAAATATCAGGGAAAATTGTAAAGGTAAAATAGTAAAAATAAAATATAAAAATAAATAAAAAACTTTTGTTTTTCTATTGACATCTTAAAAGATCCCTGCTATAATCTTATATTGTCAGCTTGAAAAAATAATTTTAAAAATAATTTAAGTTTTGTGCACCTATAGCTCAGCT
>DATGTQ010000234.1 GCA_035301805.1 Tissierellales bacterium | reverse complement strand
TTTTTTATTTCATCTTTACTAAACCAGTCAGCATGTACTATTTCTTCATTATCCTCTTGAATTTCTCCTTCTAAATATTCTGCTGTAAAACCAATCATCATTGAATTAGGGAAAGGCCAAGGTTGATTGTCAAAATACTTTATATTTTTAACCTTTATTCCTGTTTCTTCATAGACTTCTCTTTTTACACACTGTTCAAAGGTTTCACCATATTCTACAAAACCTGCTATTACACTATAGACCCCTTTACTAAAACCTCTATTATGGGCAAGAAGCAATTTATCTCCCTTTGTCACTGCTACTATAACTGCTGGTGAAGTTCTAGGCCAAGTGGTATAATTACAATTAGTACAAATCATAGCCCTTTCATCTTTACTATCCTTCTTTTTCATTTCATTTCCACAGATTCCACAATACCTATTAGATTTCATCCAATTTAATAAAAGTAACCCTTTTGTCGCAGCTAAAAATTCTTCCTCACTAAATATAGTAGACAAGGATTTTAAATCCATAAAACTGTAGTCTTCTAACTTATCTTTCTTTATATTTATTTCTCCACTAAAACAATTATAACCTTCCCAGGCTCCCATACATTGAACATTGTCTATATGTAAGTTTAATTTCTTTAAATCTTTTTCTTTTATAATATTTATTCCATTTTCCTTTTTCTTTACCAATAACTTCTTACCTTTAAAAAGATACCAGGAATCCTCATCTTTAGTGGAATACAAAGGCACCACTGAAGGTTCAAATTTTATGTATTCTTTCACCATTACTTACCATCTCCTTAAATCTATAACATTTAAGCTACTATTTTAGTATAGCATATGACTTAAAAAATACAGAATTGATATATTAAATTTCCTTTGATATAACCACATATAAGATATATATAAATTTCGTTAAGGAAATTTGTTTTAAATATGTTACTTAAATATAACAGTATATAAAATACATACAAGTTACATAACATTATTATAAAGAATTTTGTATACTTTCTATAATTCTGGCATTTTTTACTATTATTCAATGTATTAAGAAGGATTTTCAGTCTATATAGAGAATAAATTACACATGTGAAATTTTAAGAATATTATAAAATGTTGAGGAGGGAAATATTTTGTTTAATAAGTTTAGTAAAAATAAGAAACTTTTTAGTTTTCTTTTATCCTTAGTATTAGCATTAGGGGTTCTTGTAACACCTATTCATGATGCAGCATTTGCTGAGGATACAGAAAATGTAACAGAAATAGCGATAGTCCATACAAATGACACCCACTCTAGGATAAAAGAAGGAATAGGTTTTGCTAAAATACCTACTATAGTTCAAGGTCTAAAAAATGAAGGCAAAGAGGTACTGTTATTAGATGCTGGAGATACATTACACGGTTTACCCATAGCTACAATCTCCAGAGGTAAATCTATAGTAGATGTAATGAATCTTGCAGGATATGATGCAATGGTACCAGGAAACCATGATTTTAATTATGGTTATGAAAGGTTATTAGAGTTAAAAGGTATGGCAAATTTTGAAATCCTTGCCTCCAATGTTGTAAAAGAAAATGGCCAAAGAGATTTTAAGCCCTATATAGTAAAAGAACTTGATGGGATAAAAGTAGGAGTATTTGGTCTTGCAACTCCGGAAACAAAGTATAAATCAAGTCCCAAAAATACAGAAGGAGTTAATTTTGAAGCTCCAGTGGATGCTGGAAAGAGAATAGTTAAAAAACTTAAAGAAGAAGAAAAGGTTGATATAGTAATTGCATTATCTCATTTAGGAATGGATCAAGAAACTAACGAAAAAGAAAGAAGTACAACTGTTGCTAGAGAAGTAGAAGGCATCGACTTATTAATTGATGGTCATAGCCACACTACCTTAACAGACGGTACCCCTATAAATGATACATTAATAGTTCAGACAGGCTCCCACACTAACAATGTAGGTGTTGTGAATATTAAAATTCAGGATGGAAACATTAAAGAAAGAACTGGAAAATTGATAACTACTGAAGAAGCTGAATCTATAGAAGGAAATCAGGAAATAGAAGCTTTAATAGAAGAAATAGAAGAAAAAAATGAAGAAATAACCAGTGAAGTTATAGGTGAAGCAAAAGTAAGACTTGATGGAGAAAGAGAAAATGTTAGGGCTGGTGAAACTAATCTTGCAAACCTTATTACAGATATAATGTTAGAAGCAGGAGAAGCCGATGTAACTATAACCAATGGCGGCGGAATTAGAGCTTCTATAGAGGCCGGAGAAATTACAATGGGAGATGTAATTGCTGTTCTACCCTTTGGAAATTACTTAGTAGTAAAAGAAGTTAAAGGTAGCGACATATTGGCAGCCTTAGAACATGGAACAGCCTCCTATCCAGAACCAGCAGGGGGATTTTCACAAGTTGCAGGTATGACCTACAAACTTGATACAACTGAAGAAGTTGGCAAGAGAGTTCATAGTGTAAAAGTAAATGGCAAACCTCTTGATTTAAACAAAAGTTATAAAGTAGCTACAAACGATTTCATGGCTTCTGGTGGAGATGGATATACAATGCTTGGGGGTGGCAATCTAATAGCACAATACCCAGGTTTAGATGAAATAGTGGCTGATGGTATTAGAGAGATGAAAGTAGTAGAAGGTGTACTTGATAATAGAATGACTGTTGAAACAAAAGGTGAAGACCCAATAATTGAACCTGAAGAACCAACAGAAGAAGACAAAGAAAAAGCTAATAAAGTAATAGATTTAATTGATAAACTACCAGAAAAGATTACATTAAAGGATAAGGAAACTATTGAGGCTACAAGAAAAGCTTATGATGCCTTAACAGATGAACAGAAAGCCCTTGTAACAAATTTAGCTAAATTAGAAGAGGCAGAAAAAGCATTGGCTAAGTTAGAAGAAGATACAGAAAAACCTGGAGAAAAACCAAAAACAAAACCCGAAGTACCTAAGCCAGGAAAACCAAAAGGAAAAGGTAACTTACCAAAGACTGGTACAGCTCCATGGGCATTAACAGGCTTAGCAGGAGCATTAATGGTTGCAGCTGGTTGGAAATTAAAAAAGAAATAATACAAAATATAAAAGAAAGACTTTAAGGGGAGGTAGATGCTCCCCTTAACTTTTCATATAAGGCATAAATATATAAGAATAACATTTCAACAAATTTAAAAGGGGGAAAACAAATTGAAATTTGAAAACAAAAGGCTATACAGCTTATTACTAACGATGTTTCTTGTTCTAAGTATAGTAATTACACCATTACAGGAAGTTGCTTTTGCTAGTGGTAGTGAAACTGTTCACATTACTATATTAGGCACTACTGATATTCACGGCAATATTTACAACTGGTCCTATGAAGACGGACAAGAAGTAGATAATATAGGACTTGCAAAAATCCATTCTGTAGTAAAAAAAGTAAGAGCTGAAAATCCAAATACTATATTGCTAGATAACGGTGATACTATCCAAGGAACAATTTTAACAGATGATTTATATAACACTAATTTAGAGCTTCCAAATCCAATGATAGATGTAATGAACTTTATGGAATATGATGCCATGACCCTAGGAAATCATGAGTTTAACTTTGGCTTAAACTTAATCGACAAAATTAAAAATGAAGCAAAATTCCCAATAATGGCGGCTAATGCTAAATATAAAAGCGATGGTTCGGATTTTGCTGAGCCTTATACTATAAAAGAAGTTAATGGAATTAAAGTCGGAATAATAGGACTTACTAATCCAAATATTCCAAGATGGGACGGTCCAAAAGTAACAGAACTAGAGTTTAATAAACTAGCTGAAACAACTAAATTATACGTAGAAGAATTAAAGGATAAAACAGATATTATAATAGCTACTATCCATGCTGGATTAGACGCAGAATATGGAGATGATGGCGTTAGAGAAGTAATAGAAAGATGTCCAGAAATAGAAGCTTTTATAGTAGGACATGACCATGTCACAAAAGCAGAAACTGTAAATAATACTGTAGTAGGCGGCGCTCAAGATGCTGGAAGACAAGTAGTAAGATTTGACTTATACCTTAAAAAGGACGGTAGTAAGTGGAATGTTGAAAATAAAAAAGTAGAAATAATAGAAACAAAAGATTATGAGGCGTCAAATGAACTTAAGGAATATGCTAAAGAATATCATGAGGAAACCTTAGAGTTCTTAACTGATGTAATAGGCACTGCAACAGATGATTTTCATCCTGCTTCCGAAGTACCAGGAATACCAGAAGCACAAATTAAAGATACTGCTGTAATAGACTTAATAAATAATGTTCAATTAGAAAGTACAGAAGCTGATATTGCAGCTGCAGCATTGTTCAAATTTGACTCCAATATTAAAAAAGGACCTATAACCTATGCAAGTATATTTGATATTTATAAATATCCAAATACTTTAATAGGAATCGAAGTAACGGGAAAAGAACTTAAAGATTATATGGAATGGTCAGCATCCTATTACAACACTTACAAAGATGGGGATGTTACTATAAGTTTTGATCCAAATATTAGAGGTTATAATTATGATATGTTCCAAGGTGTAGATTATAAAGTTGATATTTCAAAACCTAAGGGTGAAAGAATTGTAGATCTGAAATTTAAAGGAAAACCAGTACAAAATAATGATACATTTAAGTTAGCTATAAATAATTATAGATATGGTGGATTAAAAGATATGGGCATTATAAGTGGAGAACCATATTTTGAATCTGATCCTATTTCTTTAAGAAGTTATATTGCCCAACATATTGAACAAAAAGGTACTATTTCACCAGAAGTTGATAATAACTGGGAAATCATTGGCGCAGACTTAAACCACCCATTAAGGGATTATATTATTAAACAAGTAGAAGAAGGAAATATAGAGATACCTACATCTGAAGATGGAAGAAGCTATAATGCAAAAGCATTAAATGTATATGAATTAATTGAAGAAGGAAAAATACCCACCGAAGCAGATAAGGAAGTAATCAATTCTATAGAAGAGAGGATAAAAGCTTTACCGTCTATTGAAAATATAACATTAGATAATAAAAAAGAAATTGCTGAAATAAGAGAAGATTATGAGGCTTTAACAGATGCTCAAAAATACTTTATAGACAATTTAAATGTGCTAGAAGCGGCAGAGGCTAAAATTGTTGAACTTGAAAAGCCAAGTAATAACGAAGCTGTAGATAAAGTAATAGATTTAATTGATAAATTACCAGAAAAGATTACATTAAAGGATAAGGAAACTATTGAGGCTACAAGAAAAGCTTATGATGCCTTAACAGATGAACAAAAAGCCCTTGTAACAAATTTAGCTAAATTAGAAGAGGCAGAAAAAGCATTGGCTAAGTTAGAAGAAGATACAGATAAACCTACTCCAGAAAAACCTGGAGAAAAACCAAAAACAAAACCTGAAGTACCTAAGCCAGGAAAACCAAAAGGAAAAGGTAACTTACCAAAGACTGGTACAGCTCCATGGGCATTAACAGGCTTAGCAGGAGCATTAATGATTGCAGCTGGTTGGAGATTAAAAAAGAAATAAGTCTCATAAAATAGTTTGTCCTTAATAAAAAATGGGAGCCATAATTGCTCCCATTTTTTATATAAATCTACTTTTCCTTTTATCTTTAAAATAGTTTTCAAACCTATCGATACACGCATTAATAATTAATTCTTCTGGCATTTCAATATCTTTTAATAAATCAATTGCCTTATCGACTCTTCCAACATCAAAAGATATATGACTATCACTATTTACAATTACTGGGACATTATGTTTCTTACATAGTAAAGCAATATCACGACAATTTTCCCTACTTCCTTCTCTACTAGTCCTAAAAGAACTATTATTTATTTCTACTAAAGTATTAGTTTCATTTGCTTTCAAAACAAATTTTTCCTTATCTATAGGAAATTTAGGATTCCCTGGATGAGAAATTATATCTACATTTTCATTCTCCATTGCTCTTATAAGCGCTTTAGTGTTTCCTTCTACATTCCAAGGTTCTATACATGCATCGTGTAATCCTGCAAGTACTACATCTAATTTTTTTAATATCTCATCTGATACATCTAACTGACCTTCCTGGTCTAAAATATTAGACTCTACCCCCTTTAATATTTTCACTCCACATATTTTTTCTGGTATAATTACCTGATTCCTTATATGGTAAATATGAGGTCCATTTGGCATTTTAGGTCCATGATCAGTTATTCCTACATATTTTAAACCTTTTTTACTAGCTTCTGCTGCTATTTCTTGAACAGTGCTATAAGCATGCCCACTTGTAATTGTGTGATTATGCACATCTATTAGTATTTCCATTGTTTTATGCTCCTTCCTATTAACAAACTCATTATAACATAAAGGGTGAAAAAGGATTAATAATTAGCTAAGTTTATTCTAAATACTAATATTAATTCCTATTAATCTAATTAATTTCTTAATTTTTTTAGCTTCTTAAGAATATTTTTATATTCCTCATCAAGAATTTTCATCTCCTTAGGATCTGTGGTTATAGAGAGCTTACCTAATAATTCTGTAATTCTATATTCTAATATTGCTTTCTTTTCTTCAATATTTTTTGTCTTCCTGTCCTTTAGCTCATTTTTATTATTAACATACTCATTGTATTTTCCATTATAGGTCCTAATTTTATAATTTTCTATATACATAATGGTATCCGCAACTTCTTCTAAAAACCTTTTATCATGAGAAACAAACAATACTGTTCCCTTATACTCCTTTATAGCTTCTT
>DATGTQ010000233.1 GCA_035301805.1 Tissierellales bacterium | reverse complement strand
ATAAGCCAACAAAAATCCCATTGAATACTCCAAAGAATATACTTGTATACTTATTTAAATATAAAGAAAAATCTACAAAATATAAAAAGGAAAAAATAATAGAACTTATTATAAATGTCCATTCGTATAATTTAAAATATTTTCTTGTATCAGTAATTTCTACTAGTCTAGAAAATATCCCAAGTAACGCAATAAATGCACCTACAGCTCCTCCTACTACTACACCAGCAGAATATCCAGTTAATATTACTAGAAAAGTTTTCAAATTTACACCTCATTACATGGAACATATTTAGTCTTTTCTTGATTTTTCATCATGTATTAAATAATCAGTCATTTCCTTATCATAAAGGAACATTTCAACCTCCAAAGGACCTGGTTCCTTTCTTCTTCTTTTATTCGATGTAGGTATACGACTAAAGAATGTAATTATACCAAATCCTAATCCTATGGAATAAGGAATAGCTAATAACAAGGGATTCTCTTCATGTTTCCCTGTTATTAAATGGTATAATTTTTCCATTGTCTTAGCCATATTTACATCTTCATGGAAATATATAATTGTTATAGCTGCCCCCAAAAATAAAACTCCAACTACAAATAACACTTTTAGGACTTCTATAAACATATTCCTTTCTTTTTCTTCCTTTATTTCAATTAATACTTCTGGTTCTCCCAACATAGTTACATCAATATTATCTTTTTGGCTTTGTATTTTTTTTACTATATCAACTGCTGTTACATAGTCCCAATCCTCATCTTTTGCATCAAAAACCTTTACATTTTCTAAAAATTTCTGAATAGTTTTGTTATTGGAAAATACATCTGCTACATCTTTTAAATACACACTACTATTAGTAGGAGCAGCATAGTAAGATTCTAATTTTATAAATCCTTGTTCTTGACTAATTAAACTCACCCCATCCAATAGAATAATAAATATTTTTAACAAATTTTGCTCTCGTAGGTGCTTCTTTATTTGATCTATAGCCTTTATATAAATAAGCTCCTAGAGAAAAAATAGCAGCTATTAATACAAATATTATAATAATTTCTTTTTTAGTTCTCCTCAATTTTCTCACTCCATTTCTAACCTTATTATTCTCATAAGATTAATTTTTAATACAAAAAAAGACGTGATCTTCACGCCTTTTCTAACATATTTCTTATATCATGGAGTATTCTCTTTTCAACTCTTGATACCTGTACTTGGGAAATTCCAAGAACTTCAGCAACTTCAACTTGAGTTTTATCTTTAAAATATCTCAGTATTATTATTTGTCTATCTCTAGGTTTCAATTTTCCTAAGACTTCTTTAAGCATAAGTTTATCTACAATATCTCCCTCGTCTTCTTCATCTGAACCTATTTTATCTATTAAGTATAATGGTGAACCATCATTTTCATATATAATATCATGTAAATATCCTGGTTGATAGGTAGATTCTAATGCCATAACTATATCTTCTTTATCTATTTCTATTTCACTAGATATTTCCTCTAAAGAAGGTTCTCTTCCTAGTTTTTTAGTTAACTTTTCCCTAGCCGCTCTAGCTTTATTTGCTGTCTGCTTCAATGATCTGCTAACCTTTATAATACCATCATCCCTTAAAAATCTTTTAATCTCCCCCGAAATCATAGGAACTGCATAAGTAGAAAATCTTACATTAAAACTTAAATCAAATTTATCTATTGCTTTTAATAGTCCAATACAACCAATTTGAAATAAATCTTCTACATCATAACCCCTATTTGTAAAACCCCTCAGGACACTTCTTACTAATCCTATATTCCTACTTACTAATATATCTTTAGCATCTATATCTCCACCTTGAGCTCTTTTAATTAATTCAATAGTTTCCTCATGAGACAATAATTTATTTTTAACAATCCCATTTTTCATATTACCTACTCCCTATCAGGCAATTCTTTAAATGTTTTAGTCATCTTCACCTTAGTCCCCTTACCAGACTCACTATAAACCTCTAAACTGTCCATAAATGTTTCCATTACAGTAAAACCCATACCTGATCTTTCTAATTCAGGTTTAGAAGTATAAAAAGGTTCCAATGCCTTTTCAATATCTTCTATACCATTTCCATTATCACTTACAACTATTTCAACTTTATTACCCTTTATCCAGCTTTCTACTATTATAATTCCTTCTCCATTTTCATATCCATGAATTACTGAATTTGTAACAGCTTCTGAAACTGCAGTTTTAATATCAGATATTTCTTCAATAGTTGGATCTAATTGTGCTGCAAACGCTGATACAACTACCCTAGCAAAAGCCTCATTTGCAGACCTATTCATAAACTCTAATTTCATATAATTGTTTGTCACAGTTTTCAAACCTCCCTAGCAATTGTTTAAAGCTTCATCAATTGATG
>DATGTQ010000232.1 GCA_035301805.1 Tissierellales bacterium | reverse complement strand
GGTGTTCCAGGAGAACAGGTTATGGCAACTCAAACTAAACGCCTAGCATCTGGTGCAGTCGGTTCAATAGCATCAAATGTTCTCATAGATGAATACGATATGAATCCATATATAGCAATGGGAATTGGAATGGGGATTAGTGGGCTTACTTATAGGGGAATAAATTCGATAGAAGTAGATACTACAATGGGTATTACTGCGTCTGGTGGTAAGGAAGTGAATGGAGTAGAGGATATTAAGGAAATTTCTAAGGTTGAAAAATTAACTAGTAATAGTGTTAAAAAAATAATTAATGATAATGATATGACTGTAGATGAGTTTTCTAAATTGTTAGATCCAGATAAAGTACTTACACCTTATGAACAAGAAATAGTAAATAAAATTAGACAGCAAATAGGAATACCAAAAAAAGGGACTGTTATGACTAAGATTATTCCAGAAGCAGATATAGAAAAATACTTAAATGAGAATTCTAATGATAGATACGAGGTAAAGGGATTTGTTTCAGTTGATGAACATTCAAAATCTTTAAAAAAACTTAAAAGTGTATATGAAGGTAATAGGCTTGATTATAAAGGAACAAAGTTTAAAGTCAATTGTGAAGTGAATGGAAAGCTTAATTCTTCAGAAAATCCAAATAAAGTATATGGAAAAATTAATTATAAATTATATAGTCCTTCAGAAGTAAAAGTACCAGAAGATATAGCTACACCAGAGAATTATCCATACACGGGAAAAGGATTTACAGGAAGTAAAAATATTGTATTACCTGAATTAAAGCAGGTTAAGCGTGATTATATGGATGGTGATATTTTGAGTATTTGCGAAGCTAAAACAGGAAAAGTAATACAACAGTTTAGATTTGATGAGCTAAAGGAGGACTGGATAAAAATAAAATAAGGGGATGATAAAGTGGGTAATACATATTGTCTTTATAAAAACAAGAAGTATTCTTATGAATATGAAGAAGATATGATAAAGTTAATTAGTCATGAAAAGGAAAAAGATTTTGAAAATTATGTTGATATGATGGGTAATGTAGCTGATAATCTTTTTTCAAAACTAGTATCACCGGATGAGTTGGACCTAATATGTTCAGAAGAACATGAATTTAAATATAAGGATAAATATTTTGTTTCGGCTAGGAGCATTAACAAAGAAATGGCTGAAAAAAATAGCGTTATTTTACTAACTCTTAATGAGAATACTGCTAAAAAGTTTAATTTCAAAAAAATAGAACAATTTGTATTTGAAAAAGAAGTAAGTCTTAATGATATTACAGAATTATTAATTACAAGAAGACCTTTACCTCCATTTGAAGATAGAGAAATAGAAAGAATAGTTATTCCTCAAAATAGAATAAAAAAGTATATAAAAAAATATTCGTATAAAAAAGTTCATAAAGTGGATAGAAAATATTGTATTTATAATGGCAAAAAATATTACTTTGAATCAGCAGAAAAAATGGTAGAAATAATTAGTAATGAATATGAAGAAGGTTTTAAAAATTACCTTCAAATTACTGGAGAGGTATCTAAAGATTTTTTTTCAAGACGTGTATCAATAGATGAGTTAGATAAAATCTATTTGGAAAAATATAAAGTTAAGTATAAAGATATGTATTTTGGAATTTTAGTATTTAAGGGAAATATTATTATAAATAATAAAGTTACTTTATTTACCAATGATAGAAAAATCTCAAAAGAGTTTGACTTTAGAAAATTAGGACAATTTGGATTTGAAAAAGACATTAGTTTTGATGACATACAAGAGTTAATAATTACGCGGCAACCCTTAGAAGGATATGAAAATAAGTTTAAAAATGCAGAGACAAAGAAAGTTATAAAATCTAAAGGGGAAATTAGGGAGCATATCAAAGAGTATTTAAAGATTGAAGTTCCAATGTAGTAAGAATATAGAATTTAGGTCTAGACTAAAATGTACTAAATTCCAAAGTCATAATGGCATACAATCATTATGACTTTCTTTGTAACTTGCAACTATATTATTAAATAGGAAATATAAGTACAATAATATCTTCCATTGGAACTCCAGTAATAGATGAAAATATTAGTAAAAGGTCTTTCAATGGAAGAAACTATGAAAAAAAATATGTCAAATGGGAGCAGAGGGATGGCTTTCTGTGCAATAATTAATGTCGAAATAAAGTCTAATGTTAAAAATGTAATTAACGATAATAGTTTAATTCTAAATGAGTTTTCTAAATCATTAGACCCAGAAAGGGTTCTTACAACGAATGAGTCTGATAAATATAAAATAAATAGATGATAATTTGGATAGGTTATATTGTATTTATAATAATAGAAGATATTCATATGAATTAATTATAAAAATGCTAGAACTAGCTGGTCATGAGCGTGAAAAAGGTTTTCAAAATTATATTGATATTATAGATAATGTGATAGGGGATCTATTTTAAAGGTTTATAACTGTAGATGAAGTAGATATGGTCTATTCTAAGAAACATGGGGTTAAATACAAGAATAAATACTCCGTGCTTAGAGTAATTAATCGAAGATTTTTTGAACGCTATAACAATACTTTTATTCCTACCTACTATGCTATGGATTCTGATTATGATCTTGACTATCTGTAGGCAGTGTTGTCTCTGGCAGGATTGATTATTGTTACGGCAGGATTAGCAATTCCAATAGCAAGTGATGTCCCAATAGAAAAACTTATGGCAACCCAAGCTAAACGTATGGTCTCTGGCACAGTTGCTCAGTAGCATCTAATGCCCTTATGGATAGATATGATTTAAATCCATATATAGCAATGGGAATTAGTGGGCTTACTTATAGTGGGCTAGAATCAATGGAAGTGGATACTACATTAGGTATTACTGCATCGGATGTCAAGGGAGTAGATGGGGTAGAAGACGTTAAGACGATTAAGAAGGTGCCGGTAGAATCGGCGTCCATGGATAATGAAAGAATAAAATCTATTACTAATGATGTATTAGAAAGTCCAAGAACAGGGAGTGCTCTAAAGGTTGACAGTATTAAACCAACGTATGCAGTTGATCCTATAAGCAAAAAGAGTTATATAATGCAAGAGTTTCCAGCTAGAGCACAGGCCCACGGATTTAATGATCTTGTGGATAATTATGCGGGAAGTGCAACTAAAACATCACTTGGCAATGCTACATTATATCAATTGGAAGGGTCATTAAATGGAGCAGCAGGGCGTTTTAAATGGATAATTCAGGACGGTAAGGTTACACATAGAATGTTTATACAAGGCGGAACAATGAATGGAGTGGCGATAAAACCATGATTAAAATTGAAGATTTCAAAAAATACAATTTTATAATAACTTGGAAATTAATAAACATAGGATTTAGAGGAAGCGATATGTTTCGAGATCAATTGTTAGTGAAAGATATATTAAATTTTGCGATTGAAAAGTTAGAAGGAGATAATTATGATGAAACTGTATGCGAACTAGCAAGTGAATATGAGGATAACATAGATAAGATTGATTATTTAATAAAAAAATTGGCTAGTGATGAAAATAGTGACTTTAATTTAGAATTAAGGAAGTGGAGAACTATTTTTATAGCCAAAGAAATAGAAGGTAAAAATGATAATTTAATCGACGGATTAATGCATTTAGGTGAAATATGGGTGAGATTAGGATTTCCAGAGGATTCTCCACATATATTTCAGGGGCGGAATAATAATATTACCCCTGAAGAGTATTATACACAGGAGAACTATGATTATTTATATGAAAAGCATATAGAATGGCTCCAAAATGAAATTCAATTTATTAAGCGTAATCAATCATAATCTAATATCGAAAAAAATATTGGCTTAATGTAATATGAAAAGTAGAAATAGCTTAACTATAACAGAAATACTGTTAGAATTGGTTTAGAAAAAATTTGGAATGAACTTCTAAATAATAGCTTTTTATCTGACCTAGGCAAAAGTGTAGAAGATTATATAAAGCTGATTACCGATACTAATCCTTGGCGGGATGGGGAACCAGGGGTTCCAAATACATTAACTGTCGAGACAAAAGTTAGGATGGCAATGTCACTAGGGCAAAGTGATTCAATGCTAGGAGGATGGGCCGCATTTGATGATATAAATAGTGTCGATGATGTTAGAAGTAAATTGGCGGTAATGCGTGAGTTTAAAGAAGATATTGATATCGGCCAAAAAACAGTAAGCTGGGTATATAATGTTAAGTTAATTAAGATTGAAGAATACGAAATCGGTGACGATAAGTATTTTAAAAATTAGAAGTTGGTAATTGTTTTCTATTATGATAGAAACGATATAAACCCATACGTGATTGAATATAACATCGATGGGACAAAAGATTCTCTTTTAAATCAAAAGATGAATTTGGTGTTGATAGTTTTACAAGTCAGCTTGGATATACTAATATTCCACTTATAGGATGGGTTAAGGATGAAGATGGAATTACCGATTATTATTTGATAATTGATCCAAATGATGGTTCATTAGATAGATATGGTAGTACATACTAATAATATATAATGCTGTATAATGGCTATGATTGCTTTCTCTGTAATTTTTCGTGTCTATATTAGATCCTTATAATAATATTGAAATAGATTAAATGGTAATAAGATTTAAATTTGAAAGAAAAGTAAATATTATCGGTATTACATGTTGAATACAAAAAACTTAATACCTTTATACGTAATGAGCATGGTATACAAAGATTAGACTAGAGCATATATAAAAATAAGAATCATGAATAAATTAGAAAAATATATTTTGGTTAAAGAGATAAATTCTTTTCAGAAAGCCATAACATCCTAAGTTATTATGGCTTCTTTTTTTCGGAAGCATATAGAAAATCAATAGCTGTAAATTCAATTAGAGACACTTATTTTGCATCTAATCCGGAACTATATTATAAAATAGGTAATGCAAGTACAATAATCTCTAGTATGGGGGCTCCAATAGCAAGTGATGTTCCAGGAGAACAGGTTATGGCAACTCAAGCTAAACGTATGGTCTCTGGTACTGTTGACTCAGTAGCATCTAATGCCTTTATGGATAGATACGATATAAATCCATATATAGCAATGGGAATTGGAATGGGAATTAGTAATATTACTTATAAGGGAATAAATGCTGTGGGTAATATTGAGTATGTCAATGGATTTGGTGCTAAGCCAGTGGAAGCTGCGGAAGATGTTAAGGAAATTTCTAAGGTTGAAAAATTAACTAGTAATAGTGTTAAAAAGGTAATTAATGATAATGATATGACTGTAGATGAGTTTTCTAAATTATTAGATCCAAAACGAGTGCTTACAGCTGATGAGCAAATGATAGTAGATAAAGTAAGGCAGGAAATTGGTCTACCAAAAAAAGGGACTGTTATGAATAAAACCATTCCACAAGAGGATACAGAAAAATATTTACGTGGGGATTATAAGGATATACGTGGATTTGTTTCAACTCATGAACATTCAAAATCATTAAAAACCCTTGAAAATGTGTATGAGGGTAATCGATTAGACTATGAAGGCTCAAAATATAAGGTTAACTGGGATTGTGAAGTTAATAAAGTATATAAAAACTTTGATAATTCAGATAAGACATATGGGAAACTCACATATGGATTAGAGGATCCTTCTAGTGTAAAATTGCCTAATGATGTTCCAACACCTGAGAATCATCCATATACAGGGAGAGGTTTTACGGGAAGTAGAAATATTGTATTACCCGAACTGAAGCAAAAGCCACGTCCACTGATTAGTAGTGACATGTTAAGTATTCATGATGCTGAAACGGGAGAAGTCATAGAGCAATTTAGATTTAAGAAAAGCAAATTTGGGGCTAACGAATCAGAAAAGTGGATAAAGATAAAATAGGAGGATGATAAAGTGGGCAAAACATATTGTATTTATAAAGGCAAGAAATACTCTTATAATATAGAAGGAGAAATGATAAGGATAATTAGTGATGAGGATGAGGAAAGTTTTGAAAACTATATTGATCTTATGGGAAATGTGGCTGAAGATCTTTTTTCAAAACTAGTATCACCAGATGAGTTGGATATAATATGTTCGGAAGAGCATGAATTTAAATACAGGGGAGAATATTTTATACCTAGGGCAATTAGCCAAAAGGTACTTAAAGAGAATAAAATACTTTTAGCTACTGATAGTGAAAAAGTTGCTAAAGAGTTAGACTTCATAATGGCAGAACAATTTGTATTTGAAAAGGAAGTTAGCTTCGAGGATATTACAGAATTACTAATTACACGAAAACCTTTATTTGAATTTGAAGACAGAGGAATAGAAAAAATAATAATTCCCCAAAATAAGATTAAAAGATATATAGAAAAGTATTTAGAAGAAGATGCTCATGAGATGATAAGAAGATACTGTATTTATGAAGGTAAAAAATATTATTTTGAACCCCTAGAAGAAAAGATAGAAATAATTAGCGATAATAATGAAAAAGATTTTAAAAATTATGTAACAGTAACCGGGAAAGTATCAGATGACTTTTTTTCCAAACTAGTAGCAGTAGGCGAATTAGATGATATCTATTTAGAAAGATATGAAGTTAAATACAAGAATAGGTATGTGGGACTTTTGGTAATTAATCAAGAGGTTATTAGAAAAAACAAAATAGTTTTATACACACAAAATGAAAAAGTTACTAAGGAGTTAGGCTTAATGGATGAAGGATATCATGATTTTGTAAAAGAAGTTAACTTTGATGATATTAAAGAATTAGTTATTACACGAGAACCATTAGAAGAATATAAAGAAAAGTTTAAAAATATAGACACAAAAAAGGTAGTGAAATCTAAGGGGGAAATTAAAGAATATATAAGAGAATATTTAAAGATTGAAGTTCCAATGTAGTAAGAATATAGAATTTAGGTCTAGACTAAAATGTACTAAATTTGAAAGTCATAATGGAATACAATCATTATGACTTTCTTTGTAGCTTGCAACTATATTATTAAATAGGAAATATAAGTACAATAATATCTTCCATTGTAACTCCAGTAATAGATGGAACATTAGTAAAAGAAACTATGAAACAAAATATGTCAAATGGAAGCAGAGGAATGGCTTTCTGTGCAATAATTAATGTCGAAATAAAGTCTAATGTTAAAAATGTAATTAGCGATAATAGTTTAATTCTAAATGAGTTTTCTAAATCATTAGATCCAGAAAGAATTCTTACAACGAATGAGTCTGATAAATATAAAATAAAGAGGTGATAATTTGGATAGGTTATATTGTATTTATAATAATAGAAGATATTCATATGAATTAATTATAAAAATGCTAGAACTAGCTGGTCATGAGCGTGAAAAAGGTTTTCAAAATTATATTGATATTACAGATAATGTGGTAGAGGATCTATTTTAAAAGTTTATAACTGTAGATGAAGTAGATATGGTTTATTCTAAGAAACATGGGGTTAAATACAAGAATAAATACTCCGTGCTTAGGGCAATTAATCGAAGATTTTTT
>DATGTQ010000231.1 GCA_035301805.1 Tissierellales bacterium | reverse complement strand
AAGGTTCTGTAGATTTAATAGGTTTAAATGTAGATGAAATTATCCCCATTAAAGACACTGAGTATACTATTGTTGGGAGCTTATATGAATTTAGTGGATAGGAGGATAAAGAAGTGAAAAATAAAAGATATAAAGAATATAGCTATGAAGTAGGAGAAATAGTAAACGAGACTTTGAGAATAGTGGAAAAGATACGGTTTAATAATAGAAAAGGGTACTATGTACAGTCATTAAAGTATCCCAATGCTCCTTGTTATAAGATTTTGGAAAGCAATTTAAACAGGGGAGATAGAGATTCTTATATATATGGTAGTAGAGTTTGTGATGAAAATTCTGTATGGAGTCTAGGTGAGTTACGAAAATATATAGTTGATAAAAATAAAGCTAAAAAATTAAGGTTAAATTCCAAGAAAAAAATATTGTTAAAATGTCCCTTATGCAGTGTTGAGAGGAATGTCAGTGGAAGAAGCCTTAATTCATACGGTTTTTCTTGTAAAGTATGTTCAATGAACTATTCTTATCCGGAGCTATTTTTTGCGGCTTATTTAGAAACTAAAAAACTAAATTATGACTATCAAGTAAAAATGAAAAACAGTAGGAGAAAAATTGATTTTTATATCAAGGATTTAAATATTTTTGTAGAGACTAACGGTATTATTCATTACGAAAAACAATATGGTAGTTCGTGGAAAGACTCATATGAAAGAACAAAAGAGTCAGATAAAGAGAAGAGAAAATATGCAAAGAAAGAAGGTAAAAAACTCATAGAGTTAGATTGTAGAAATTCTAATTTTTATTTTATATTAAATAATATAAATAATACAAAGGAACTACCCAACATAACCAACGAAGATATTCCTAAAATCAAAAAAATTATAAAAGACAAAAATCAAAAAAATACAGATGATATAATAAGAATGTATAGTAAGGGATATAGTTGTGAAAAAATAGGACGTTATTTTAATGTTAGTGAAACTATGGTTAGAAATACTTTAATAAGACTGGGAATAAAACGAAGAGGAATAAATGACACTCGAAAGAAAAGAGTATTATGCATAAATACTGGTAAAGTATATGAATCTACCTATGATGCCAAAGATAAGACAGGAGTAAATCAATCAAATATTAGTAATTGTTGTAGAGGGGTTGTTAAATCTGCAGGCAAACATCCTGTTACAGGAGAAAAATTAAGATGGGAGTATGTATAAGAGGGAGCAACTCCCTCTTTTTTATTTAAATTGTAAAGATAAGTTTTCTATGAGTTTATCATCTTCATTCTTCATATAAGATTGTGTCATGTCAACAGATTCATGCTGCATTAATATCCTAACTTCATTAAGAGTTAGTTTATCACGATCTAGCTCTTTAAGCATGTGATGTGTCCCATCTGCCATATTTTGAGCAAAACTATGACGTAGAGAGTGTGGATTTAAGTTTATCTCTTCTTTATATTTATCATTTAATATTTTTCTAAAAGAAACCACCCAGTCATATAGACTGGTATACTTCAAGGGTCTTTTATTATCTCCTTTTCCTGTTATCCATAGACTATCTATGTCATCCTCTCCTCTTTCTTCAAGATAAAGTTTAGCTATCTTTTTACTCTTATTAGAGTAAAGTAGTTTAAATTCTTTACCTCTCTTACCAGTTATTGTATTGGTTATATTCTCATTGTTTAAAAAAGGATATTTTGTAACTTGTGATATTTCGTTTCTCCTTGCTCCACTAGAGTAAGACAACTCGACATAAAGTGCTTTTTGATACTTTCCATTATCTAATAGATAGTTTACTAAAAAATCTATTTGATCATCTGTTAAGAAGAATATTTCTCTTACTTCTTTCTTCTCTAATGACTTTATTCCTTTCATTTGGTTTCTAGTATAGTCTTCATAGTCATCATCATCCATCTCACAGTATTCTAATATGTTTCTTAGACTTGACTGCATACGGTTTATCCTAGCGTTTGATTTTTTATTATCTTGCATCCATAAGAAAAATCTCCTAAACTCTTTACGTTTAATATCTAATATATACTTATTATCTAATTCATTATGTACATAGACTAAAAAAGCCTTAATATCTGCTATGTACTGATAGATAGTCTTTTCACTAAGACCTCTACTTTTTAATTCCATTATATAATCATTTACTACTGCCTTTGAGTCTTTGTTTACTTTATTGTTATATGTTTCTTCGTTGTATAGTACTTGTCGTGTCATTATATTCTTCCTTTCTATTATAATAAAAAAACACACTAGGAAAGGAGAGGGAGAACCTAGTGTGACATAATTATATATGTATAAAGGGCGAAATGCCCTTTTTGTATTATCTACATGTATTTCTATTTAATATCTATTAAATTTTTGATTATTATTTCTTTTTTAAAGTATTGGTAAAATTACATTGATTGCTATTCCATTGTTTGCTGGAACATCGCCAGTTGTCACAAGTCTAATATCTCCATTACTTCTCACTTCTAAAATAGGTAGAGAATTTTGAACACTAGCTGTTCCTGTCACTGA
>DATGTQ010000230.1 GCA_035301805.1 Tissierellales bacterium | reverse complement strand
GTTTCCTTGTATATCCCCCCATAACACATCTGCTCCAAAATTGTTTTGTATCTTTAGCCCTGCTCCCCTAAACGTTGCATTTTGTCCATCGAAGGTATATGTTGCTCCTTCAAATATTCCATCTTCATATTTTCTTATGCTAATAGCAAAGTCTTCGGCTGTTTGCTCTAGTATAGTGACTTTGTTAGTTACATTTGTTAAATCAGTTTCTGTTTCTTGTACCCTTGATGTTATGTTGTTTAGGTCAATGTTTATTTCTGCTAGTTGAGTATTTATTTTTGTGAATTCAGCGTCGACGTCTTCTGGTGCAGGTGTCCAGTCGGTAGCCTTATTTCCTTTTTCTAATTTTGCTTCTTTTATATCTACGTCATAGGTTGTACCAGTATTTTGGACTTCATTTTGTATTCCTACTGCCATCTCTGTACACTCATCAGGAATAATTGTAGTTAATACGGAATAACCCTCACCTGTGTTAGCAGTAATTTTGTTACCTGTAGGTTGAGTGTACGTTCCATCTGCTCTATAAAAGGAAAATCTAGCATTCCCGCCATATCCATTAACAGGATTTATATATATTCTTAAAGTTAAGGTATCACCTGGAGATACTCCCCATTCATATAATGTTTTTCTCTCGCTATTTGGTAAAGGTTCCCACCACACGTTAGACATAAAAAAGGTTTGATAATAAGAAGAAGTACCTCTTAGTAAGTTCCTTCCACCAATTTCCATATCAGCTATAGCATTTTCTATATCAACTTGTTCTACTTTCAATTTGATTTGCTCTTGTAGTATGTCAATGCTAGATGTATTTTTAGTAAGTTGCGTGTTAATTAAACCTATATTCTCATCTGTAGTAGATTTATACTGTGTAAACTCTTGTCTATCTACCTTGAGGAGTATTTTATCATCTAAGGCTTGTATTAAGGCTCTTTGGTGGGTAATTTCAGCCGTGAAATCTTCGGGGGCAGGTGTCCAATCGGTGGCTTTATTTCCTTTTTCTAGCTTAATCCAGTTTATATTCCCTTTCTCTGATAATGATTTTACAATAATATAATCATCATCTATATCTATATTAGATTTAAAAGTTATTTTATTATCTTCATCAAGATAGCCTATAAATTTATTGTTACCTAGCCATATGCCTATAAAGTCACTTTCATTAAAGTTACCATCTAAGGATATAGTATAGTATTGATTTTTCTTTAATTTAGTTGATAGGTTGTATTTAGCGCCTTTAAGGTTGTTGAAATCTTCAGGAGCTGGTGTCCATGGGGTGGCAGTGGAGCCTTTTTCTAATTTAATTTTCCCCCTTCCAATATCATCAACTCTTTTTTGGTTAGTTACATATATGACCAGCCATCTGTAATTATTGCTATTAAAGTTTACAATAAGACTACCATCACGATATAAAGTTTTACTTGGGATTACTCCTAATATTTCGTTTTCATCATCCACGTCTAAGTCATAAAAATATAATTGAAAACGATTGTTATTATCTGTATTATTTCTGTGTAAAACATAATTTTTATCAAACTCAAGTTTTACGACATAACTGAGTCCTCCCGAAGACGGCTTTATTATACCATTTTGTGCTGTCCACTCTCTCAAGTTAAAGTTACCTACTAAATTCCTCCCCCACTCATTTTCAACCTCAAAATCTCCCTCGGAGGTAGTTTCTATCTCCTCATCAAATCCACCTTCCACACCACTATTTCTAACAAAATTCCTCCCACCAATTTCAATACTATCTATATTCGATTGTATCGTTGATAGCTCCACATCAAGTGTTCTATCTCCTACCTGTACACGCGTTCCTTTTATAGTTTCTGTTCCTTCGTCATTTACTTCCCTTATGACACTATTTATATCTAGTTTATGCCCCTTAATATTAGCGTCGTCTCCTACTTTGCTATCATCAATACTACCTTCAGTTATTCCTTCTCTTGTAATACCTCTTTCGTCAAATAGTACAGTCTCACCATCTTCTCCCCTAACTCTCAATCCATACACAGTTCCATCTCTATTTACATCACCTAAGGCTACTCTTTCCAACCCTTCGTGGATAACTTGCAATCTATTTCCAGTAATGTTTAATTTCCCATCTGCTCCAGCCACAGTAACAAAGCTAGTATCAATAGTACCCGATACAATTTTACCAGCAGTTAAATAGCTGATTTGTGCGTCTCCTATTGCTCCATCGGCAATTATACTAGACCCAGCTACAATCTTACCCACTTCTGCTAGTTCAACAAATATTTCTTTAGATAGTATAGTGTCAATTTCTGCTATGTTACCTTTTAGATATGTTATTTCAGCATTGACTGCTTTTAAATCTTCTGCGTATAAATTGTCTATACGTGCATTTACTGCTTCTAAATCGGTGATGTTTGCTTTCGTTGCTTCTAGTGTACCTATACGAGCAACTGCAGCGTTTAGGTCTCTTATATCTGCTTTTTCTGCTATTATTGTTACAAATTCTTGACGAATGGGGTTAAAGTCAATTTTACTTTCATCTACCATTCCGTCTGACGTTAGGACTGTGTCGGCCGTTTCAACTGTGTCCATAACTTCACTTTGCATTTCCTCGAATGTATAAGTTTTATTGGCTATTTCGACTTTATTTTTCCAAGGTTCATCAATGTATTCTGTTATTTTTACTACTCTTTGTTTTTCTTTTACTTCATTTTCCTTTGATATTAATGTTATTGTATCCCCTAAATTAGCACCTCTTAAATCTATTACATCAGCTTCATAGCTCTTATACGGCTTCGATAATTCTTCTAACTTAGCTATAGCATCTTCTTTTAAATTTTCTACTACTGTATATCTATTATCCTCCCATGTGGCATAGATAATTTTATCGCTGTATTGATAGTTTTCTACGTATTTTTTACCGTTATTTATTTCTTCTATAGTTAGCCCATCTTTACCTAGAGGAATTAATCTAGTTACATAATCATAACTATCAGAGGATATGTTCAAAGATTTAAGGTTTATATCCTCCATGAAGAAATCGCCTTTATCTTCTCCAAGCTGTTCATATACATTTACTTTTTTATTTATTGCATCAAAGAAAATTTCAGCTCTATAAACCTTCCTTATCTCGTCTATAACCTCCAAAGGTGTTTTGTTGCTTACTCTCACAGTTCTTCTTTTAACTATATTATTGTGCCCTATAGTCCACTCTGTGCCCGCTAAAGCTAAATTTAAAGTATCTTTAAGATAGCTATTTACCATCTCAAAATGAGGAAATGTTTTTGACTTTAAATCTTCTGTATTTACTTTTGCAACTACATTTATCCAATCCTTATCGGAATTATCAATTTCTTTAATAACATAAAAATTAAATTTAGTTTCAATGTAGCATTCTTCTTTTATATTTCTGCTTAAACTTTTTGGATAAGAAAAAGAGAGAGTATCCTCCCCCTTCTTTAAATCTCTTTTTCTTACTAAATCTTTATATTTGGTTAGTCCTTCAATTTTTTCTTTATTTACATTGTATAATTTTAACATTAAAAAACCTCCTTAGTAGGAGTTATTCCTCTATCAAAAAATATATAGAAGTCAATTCTAAAGGGCTTATTTTTAGCCCATCTAAGGCATTTAAATCTACCTTGCATATGTTTACATCCGTTTCTATGTTCAATAGCTCTAAGACCTCTTTGTTGAAGTCTAATTGATTTTCTTGTTTTATAATATAATTTCCATTGTCATTTACTTTTGGTTTGCCTTCTTTATCCAATTCAGCATGCTTTTTTATTAATTTTTGCCTTTCTTCTTCATAAATCTTTAATTCTTCTTCTATAATTTTTATGTTTTTAGAAATAGTATAAGAAATTTTAATAGGTAGTTGTTCTTTAGATAATTCTTGTAAAGTTGGTATAGAATTTAATAATTCTTGATTAGTCAATTTCAATTTATATCCACCTCGATTTATATTTTATTTTTACATCTACATTGTCCCTATCTATAGATATTGTATTTTCACCAGGAACTAGATAAGGAAACCCCCAGCTGTCATAATCCATATACTTATTTTTACCTTCTTCTGAAACTTGCCCTTTCTCCCCATCTATAATTATTATTTTATCTTTAGTTAGGTTTTTGAGAAGTATATCGTCACCTAATCCATTAATCGTTAAATCTATCATATTCACTAAAGGCATTATCTCTACAAATGCTGGTGTCCCTTCGTTCCCAGGTACAAAAACAGAACCCGATTTACCTTCTAAAATAAATTCAGGTTCTTCTTTAAAACTATATTCAGTTTTCCACTTCACTTCTAATTCAAATATTCCTCTAGTTATTTTTTCTTTAGTGACATCTTCTATAACTCCTTTATATTTTCTAGATAAACATTCTATATCTAAAATAGCCTTACTAGAATGTTTAATAAAGTTACTTATCATAATTTCAGCTAAATCAGTATTTTTTTGTCTTATTAAAAAAGTGCAAGTTATATAGCTAAATTTAAATAGTTGTCTATGTGTATCAGGAGTAAAACTACCATCTAACCAATCATTATAATTTACTATTTCAGAGTTTTCTATATCATAATCAAGGAGGGTAGCTCCAAATTTTTTTATATCTTTGTTGTTTATTATCACTAGACACCCTCCCTTCTTATTATTTTCGCTGCTTCTTTCATAAAATAATCTATGTCGTTTTTATCTCTAAAGCCATAATTTCCATTAAAATTAATATTATTTACTACGGTAGGCTCTGCTGTGTGTTGTGGTACTACTTGTTTTATATAAGATAGTAGAGTAGATAAAGGAGCAACAACCTCTGCCTTACTTCCTACACCTCGATATGCATCACCTACACCAATCCCACCAGGTAATATGGTAGGGCTTTTAAATATTCCTCCCATAGATCTCCAATCTACTTTTAGCCTTGGTACCGTCATTTCTTTAAGAGAAAATTTACCTTCCAGCCTAAAATGAGGTAATTCAGGCATTTCAATTTTAGGAAATTTTAACTTTAATTTACTAAAAAAACCTTTTATATCTTCAAGGATGTCAGATATTCTCTCTTTAGCACTATTGATAGGTTCAGTCATCTTCTCTTTTATATTATTCCAGACTCTTTGAGTGGTGGTTTTTATCGAATTAAAGATCCTTGAGATTGTAGAACGTATATTTTCGATTGTAGTTGATACAATTTCTTTTGCTGCGTTTATAGGGGTAGTAATTGCAGTTTTAATTGCATTCCATATAGTAGTTACTATATTTTGTACTACTGTAAATACTGTAGTTATTATAGTTTTAATAACGTTTATTACTGTAGATATTACTGTTTTGATGCCTTCCCAGACTGTAGATGTAATTGTTTTGATAGTTTCCCAGACTGTAGACCAAAATATTTTTATTGATGTGATATATGCAACTATGATGTTTTTTACAAATTCTACAGCTGTCGATATAACGGTTTTTATACCCTCCCAAATAGATATAACAAATTCACCTATAAAGCCCCATATAATTTGCCAAATTACTTGAATAACACCTAATACAGTACCTATTATAGCTTCTATTATTGACATAGCCGATATTACTGTTGATTTGATTAGTTCCCATATAAAAATAAAAGGAGTAGTTATAATTTGCCAAGCAGTCACAAAAAAGGTTGCCATCCCAGTCCAAACCACTTCAATTAGATTTTTAATAAATTCTATAGATGTAAAGAATATCTCTTTGATTTTATCCCATATGCCTTTTAAAAATGGTCCTACTATGTCCCAATTTTTTACAATTTTATACGCCGCAAACGCAAATGCTGCAACCAAGGCTATAACAATCCCTACTGGTCCCATCAATACAGAAAACCCAGCTTTTATTGCCGTTAATTTTGGAGCTAACAAAGCTGAAAAACTTCCAGCCTTTCCTAAAGCAACTACAAAACTCCCGAAACCCGTTGTAAGTTTTCCAGTAAAATTTAGTAAAGGCCCAAATATTTTTAAAATTGGGCCTATTGCAGCAACTATTGCCATAAATTTAGCCACTGATTCTTTTTGTTCTGGACTTAAAACTCTAAATTTATCAGCTAATTTTCCAATTCCATCAGCTATTTTGCTTACAACTGGGGCTAAAACTTCACCTAGCTCTATTGCAGCAGTCTTCATTTTTTCCATGGCTTGAGCCCACGTAAAGGCTGTTGTATCAGACATTTCGTTAAAAGCTTCATCCATAGCACCCGTGGCGTCTTGCATTTGTTCCAACTTATCAGCATATACATCCGACTGTTCCCCAGCCAAAGCTAAGGCTAGTACTTGCCCTTTTATAGACCCGATATATTTTTGTAAAGGTGTACCAGTTTCGTCAGCCTTATCAACTATTAATTGTATAGATCCTGCCAATCCTTCTTTTGCAATCATAGCTTGACCGTCTTCGTAACCCATTTCTTCCATTAATGCTGTCATTTCTTTCGTAGGAGCCATCAAGGCTTTTAAAACACCTTGGTATTGCGTTGAAACTTCACTTGCATTGCCCGTTACACCAGTACCAGTTGCAAAGACTGTAAATAATTCTTCTTGTGAAATCCCCAATTCATTTGATGTAGGCACCACTTTTCCAATCGAACTTGCCAATTCTGGGAATGACGTTTGTCCTAGCTTTAAGGTCATAAAAGCTAAATCCATAACATGCTCATTAGATTCTGCTGTAATATCTCCATACCCTTTCATGACTGCACTTGCTAAAT
>DATGTQ010000229.1 GCA_035301805.1 Tissierellales bacterium | reverse complement strand
ACAGATAGGGAACTTTCTGGCTCAGTTATTTCCAATGGTTTAGGTAGTATTTTTGCAGCTATATTTAATGGATTACCTACTACCTCTTTCAGTCAAAATGTAGGAATGGTAGCATTTACAAAAATAATGAGTAGATTTGTGGTGGCAGTGGGAGCAATATTTTTAATTCTTGCTGGTTTGATACCAAAACTAGGTGCCCTTGTCTCTACTATTCCACAAAGTGTTATTGGTGGAGCATCTCTAATAATATTCTCTCAAATAACTCTTACAGGAATAGACATATTGACGCAAGAGCCATTAACTGATAGAGCTAAAGTTATAATTGGTCTATCCCTTGTATTCGGGATAGGATTATCCTCAGTCCCAGAGGCAATGGAACATTTTCCAGAAGGAGTTAAAATAATATTTGGTGGTTCTGGTATTGTAATAGCTTGTTTAGTTGCAATGTTACTAAATGTATTGATACCAGAAAGTAAAGGGAAAAGTGAGGTAAAAAAAGATGAAGTCAAAAAGTTAAAAGAAGTATGTGACTAATTCTCATAATTTTTAGAAAAAGGGCTATTAATATTATAAGAAACTAAAGGTCCGTTACAATAATAGTAACGGACCTTTTTTTAAGAGATTCTATTTATCAGGTTTATTAATAGCATCTACCATAACCGCTATAGCATTGTCACCAGATATATTACAAGCGGTTCCAAAGCTGTCTTGAGTAATATATAGGGCTATCATAAGAGCTAATTGTGCATCGCTGAAGTGTAAAATTGATTGAATAACCCCAAGGGCTGCCATTACAGCTCCACCGGGAACTCCAGGAGCTGCAACCATAGTTACTCCTAACATAGCAATAAAACCAAACATTTGTGGGAATGTAAAAGCCATATTATTTAATAACATTACTGCTATTGCACAACTAGTTAAGGTAATAGTACTTCCAGATAAATGAATAGTTGCACAAAGAGGAATTACAAACTCCCTAATACTTTTAGATACACCATTTTTTTCTGCAACTTCTAAGTTAACTGGAATAGTTGCTGCAGAAGATTGGGTACCAATAGCTGTTAAATATCCAGGTACCTGGTTTTTAATCATTTGGGGGAAATTTTTCTTCCCAACAGCAGAAGCAATTAAAAATTGTATAACTATTATTGTGAAATGTGTTGCTAGAACTATTAAAAATACCTTCCAAAATACTGATAAAATTCTAGCTACTTCCCCAGCATGGGCCATATTTGCAAATATTCCTAAAATGTGAAGAGGAAGTAATGGAATAATTACATTATCAATTGTTTTGCTAATAATTTCTTGAAATTCTACAGATGCATTGTAAAGGGTTCTTCCTTTTATGCTAGAGATACCTAAGCCTACTAAAAATGCTATAACCAATGCTGTCATAACACTCATAAGAGGGGGTATCTCTATAATGAAAAATGGTTCTAAAAGCTTATCCTCAGGATTTACAGCTTCTGACATAGTATTAGCTGATTGGATAAACATTGGGAATATACTAGTCGATACAACATAAGCTAAAAATCCAGCTACTAATGTAGAACCGTAAGCTATAGCTGTAGTAATTCCTAATAATCTTCCAGCACCCTGGCCTAAATCGGCAATTCCTGATACTACAAAGCCTATAATTATAAAAGGTATAGCAAATTCTAAGAAATTACTAAAAATAGAATTAAAAGTAACAAATATCCTGACGACGCTTGCAGGAAATAAATTACCAATGACTATACCCAATATAATAGCAATAATGAGCTTAGGCACTAATCCTAATTTCTTCATATAAAATCTCCTTTCTGTTTTTACTGCTTTTAAAATTTTAGGTATTTAATGAAATTTTATATTTAAACACAAGTATATATTATAAGATTTAAATATTCAACAATTAAATTATATTTGGATTCTTGCCATTTTTGCGAAAATTAAACGCTAATTTTATAAGTAAAGATTTTTTATGATATCTCTTTATCTATAGATTTGATTATTTACATAAAAGTAAGTAAATTAAAGGGTTTTTTGATATAATAAGTTTGACAAAACTAAGAACAAAAACTGAAGGAGTATTTTATAGGAAGTTATTAGCTTTATATAATATTTCAATTTTTGAGGAGAAAAGTATTTTAGTAGTTTTAATTTTAAAAAGTTTTGTAATATATAAGTGATTTATGCTTTAATATAATAAAAATTGTATAATAGGTGGTTTTATGAAAAATAAAATATTGAATCTTCTAAAGGATTATAGGAAAAAGACTATACCTTTAACTGAAATAGAAAAGACATTATCCGGAAATTTTAAGTACAGTGACTTCAGTAGAATTATGAATGATTTAGTTAAAGAACAAGTATTATCTCCAATCAAAAAACATGGAACTAATAATAAAAAAAATCCATTAGCCAATACCTATAGAATAAATAAAGTATATTTTAAACAAAATCTTATAGATGAAATAGCCACATATCAATTTAAATTAAATCCAGCTATAAATCTACAATCCTATTTCTCGTTAAATGAAAAGCAATGGAATAATGACCTGCCTTATATAAAAAAAGTAGATTATTATTTGAAAAAATATGGGTTTCCTAAGGATAAAGTTACTGCTCCACAACGATCTTATGAAATATTAGGTGATGAAAAGTGGATTGATGAAAAGGGAGGAAGAGAAGTTTTAAATAGATTAGGGCTAGTAGAAAAACTAAAGATTGACTTAGTACCAGATCCATTAATGTTTGCAATTAATAAAAATAAAATAACAAATTGTAAAGACTATGTACATTTAATTGTGGAAAATAAAGCTCCTTTTTATGCTCTATTAGATGATATTGAAAATACTAGTTTTACCTCTTTAATTTATGGAGCAGGGTGGAGTATATTTGGTGGAATATCTGTTTTTGAAAGACAAATAGGCTTGGTGGAAGGGAACCATAAATTTTATTACTTTGGAGATTTGGATTTTGAAGGTATATCTATATGGCATGGGTTAAATGAAAAAAGAGAAATAAAATTGGCCGTTGAATTCTATAAACAACTACTTAAAAAAGATATTTCTTACGGTAAGGAAAATCAAATTCCTAATGAAAAAGCAATAAACGATTTTTTAACTAATTTTCATAAAGAAGATAGTGAAATGATTCAAAATGTTTTAGAAGAAGGTGGCTATTATCCTCAAGAAGGGTTAAATAAAAGTGAGGTCATAGCAATATGGAGGAATATGTAATGAAGGTTGAAAAAACTGGAGTATTAGAAAATTATGGAGAAAGGATTGGCAGACTGGCTATTTATGAACCCTTATTAAAATTACAAAATAAACGGGGAAAGGATAATAGCAATAATCCGATAGATTATTTTAGTTTGGGCTTAATAACTCTTTTATTTTTCTTCGAAAATATGATTATTAGGAATAAAGAAACAGGGGTAAAAGAATTAGCAGAGTTTTTTTATGAAATAAATAATGGAAAAATAGATTTAGATATTAATGGATTTCAAAAAATAGCTAGAAATATAATAGATACTTTCCGTCCGCCTAGTGGAGAAAGAAACTCTAAAGTTTTTTATAATTGGGAAACTGGAAAAGAAGAAAGAATTTACTATTCTATACTAAAGGCTAGTAAATCCGATGCAAAAACTAATACTCAATACTATACCTTAGACGAACAAGGCTTAGAACTAGTGTTTGCTACAAAAGAATACTTTAGTGAATTTCAATTATCAATAAATCAATTACTTCTTAGAAAGCAATTAGAAAAGGGAGAGTTTGTAGGAGCCTTAAGGCAGGTAGATGAAATGAGATTAGCCGTAGAAAATTTAAGGGATAGAATGATTAAAATCAAACATGATATAAATAGGAATATAGTATCAGAAGAAACCCACAAAAGATATAAAGATTTAATAGAGGATATAAACATTAGACTTGTAAGAGAAAATGAAGAATTTGGGGAATTAGAATCCTTTGTAAGATATACAAAAGATAATATGGAATATGAAATTAAAGATGAAAAAGATAAAAAAGCCTATGATTTAATTATTAAAATAGATAGAGAATTAGATGAAGTTCACAGTGAACATAGAAAGTTACTTAAAGAAAGTATTTCATTAAAAACAACTGCTTTGAAGGCTGCCCAAGAGTCATTGTATTTTATGGGGTTAGAAAGCTTTAACTTTGAACAAGAAATAACAAATAGACTTATTTCTACTCCCCTACCTATTTTTGCATCAAGACAATTAGTAAAACCTTTTATGTTTTTAGAAGAGTATAAATCTTGGTCTCCTATTACAGTATTTAATGAACAAGCTATAGAATCGGAGAAAATTAGGGAAAAAATTTATGAATTTTTAGAACCAATAGATAAGGAAGTAATAGATAAATATAAAGAAGTATCACAACATAATTTTAAAAAAGTTATGGAAATTATATTAGAAATATTAGATGGTAGAAAGGAAATATCTTTAGAAGAAATTATACAATATGTAGATTTAAATAATGAAAAAATATTAGAAGAAAGATCTTTCTATGATTTCTGGATGATTATGCATCAAAAATCTCCAATAATAATAGAAAAAGATGAAGAAAAACATAGCGGATTGATTAAAGATGCTACAATTCTTTTAATTGGAAAGTACAGAAGAATTGAAGTTAAAGAGTTAAATACTATATTAGATGTTAATGACAGATTTAAAGTAAATAATATGATTTTAAAATTAGAAGGTGATAATAGTGGAATATAGAAGTACAGAGGTTATAAAGGCTTTCAATATTTATTCAAAACTAGCCCTTAAAGGATATGAAAATAGAGACGAGCTTAGACTATATACAACAGATGATAAAATAAGGGAGTTAGTAGATAATTTTGCCCATGAAGTAGATTGTACAATTATTTTGGCAGGTGAGTATGTATATATGGTACCTATTTCCACAGATTCACCTTTCCATATATCAAATGAGGAGATAAAAAGAAGGTATCTTCCAGCTAGGGCAAAAAATATAGATATATATTTAATGTATGTAGCTATAATAATATTATTTGGTGAATTCTATGACAGTTATCAAAGCTTGGAACCAACAAGAAATTTTATACCTATAGATAAATGGTTAAAGTCAGTAAATAATTATATGGCTACTTTAGATGAAATGGATAGAGAAGAATTAAAAGAATATGAAAAAGAGCAAGAATATAATTGGGGAGGTTTATTAGAGAAATGGAATGCTCTAGATGATATAAGAGAAAATGTAAAAACTCAAGATGCTAGAACTAATAGCAGAATAGGTTTTTTAAATGTAGTTAAAAAATTTTTAGAAAATCAAAATCTTGTAGTTGACATTGGAAATGAAGAAATTGAACTTACAGAAAAAGCAAAGACAATTATACAAAGATATTACATGGATTATGAGTACAATAGGGGGATATTAGATTTTATGTATGAACTTGAAAGGAAAGGAGAAGAAGAGGAAGATGCCAGCAATATCTAAAATCAGATTTACAAATGCTGTGTACGAAAACGGTGGTAAAAGATATAATGATGAAATATTTGTATTTGATGGAAATAATGGAGCCATTATTTTAGAAAATGGCGGTGGTAAAACTGTATTTATCCAATTAGCTCTTCAAGCAATACTACCTCATACAAATCTTAGTGAGAGAAGAATAAGAGATACTTTATCCCTTGAAGGTAATCCTTGTCATATTGCCATAGAGTGGATTCTGAATGAAAGACCTAGAAGATATGCCCTAACAGGAGTTACTCTATTTTTAAATAACAATAGGCTAGACTCCTATAAATATGTATATGAATATGGCCATAACGACAATCATGCCATAGATGATATTCCTTTTGTGAAAGATACAATTGATGGGAATAAACGACCAGCAAGTAGGGAAGAAATGAATGAGTATTATCAATATATGTGTAGGGAAAGTATCAATGCCCAGACTTTTTCCACCATAAGAGAGTACCATAGATATATAGAAGAAAACTTTAAAATAATACCAATTGAGTGGAGAAACATAGGAGTTATTAATGGAGAAGAGGGTGGAGTAGAAAAGTTTTTTGAAGGATGCAAAACAACGGAAAACCTTGTAGATAAACTTTTAATTCCAGTAGTAGAAGAGGCTATAGCAGGAGATGGGACGGAAGATTTTGTAACTACCTTTGAAGAACAAAGAGAACATTTTAAACAACATAATCACCTTAAAGAAAGTATAGGGGAAAGTAAGAAGATTCAGCATAAAATTGAAAGCTACGTAAATGTTTATGATGAATATTATTCTTCTGTAGAAGAGTATAATAAAGAAAAGGCCTATGGCAAAGGCTTATATCAGTATATTTTCAGGGAAAAAGAAGATATAGAAACTAAATTAATGGCAAACAGTGGAAGTCAAAACAAATGTAATGATGAATTAGAAGAATTAAATAAAAAAGAAGCTTCCTGCAAATTAGCTTTCTTAAAAGAGAAACTTCAAAATGCTAAATATAAGTATGAGGATATTTTAAAGACCTATGAAATAGTAAAAGAACAACTTAATACTAAGGAAAATAGGCATGAAAACTTAAAAATAGCAAGATATAGGAAAGATATTAAGGAATTAAATGATGAAGTTGTTCATTATGAGAACCAATTAGAATTATTAGAAAAAGATTTTGAAACTTCTGAAATAGAAAAATCTTTAGAAATGAATTCATCAAATATAAATAGCTATTATAAACAGGAAATAGATAAATTAAATAACGAAATTGCTACGCTAGATAATAAAAGAATAAAATATGAAAATGAATTAAAAAGAATAATGGGGAATAAAGAAGATATTGATAAAGAATATAATGCCCTATCAGAAGAGAATATTAGACTAGATTCAAACTTAAAAAGTAATGAAAAGGAAATGGGGAGAATAAAGAAAGAAATACTTTCAAATCCAGAGACTGAAAAAATAGAAGAAGAATATCCAAAATGGGGAGAAAGAGTTAGTAGTATTGAAAGGTATTTAATTGATTATCAAGAAAAAACAAATGCCTTTAAAAAAGAAAAACATAATATTAATGAAGAATTACCAAAGTATAGAGAACAGGAAAATAGTTTTTCTAAAACTAAAGGATCTATAGAAAAAGATATAGAAAATATAGAATACAAAGAAGAAGAACTATTAATAGATATAAAAGAACTTATCCCAAATTTAGCCCACATAAGTAATATATATACAAAACAAGAGCAAATAATAACAACTCTTGAAAATAGATGTGAAAGAATTAGAAGAGAAAAAGAAGATTTGCTAGTAGAAGAAAGAATATATTATAGATTTTTAGATGACTACAAAGATAATAAATACTTTACGGCAGATCCATTGCTAGATAAATGGATACAAGAATGGAAGAATCAATTTAACTATTTAGAGCTAGGAACAGAATATATTGAAAGAGCAGCCACCACTATGGATAGTAGTGAAAAGAAATATTATAAAAATTATCCTCATTGGGTAAATTCAGTTATTGTATCTGATAATGAAGAAGGAAAAATTAAAAAGAAATTAGAAAACTATATAGACAAAATAACTCATCCTATTATTATATTAACCCAAAATGAAGCATATGAAGTGCTAAATAATGGAGTAATAGATGATTATATATGGATTTATCCGATAATCTGGGAAAGTAATGTAATTAAAAAAGATTTTAAAGATAAAAAAGAAAAACTTAGTAAAGAAGCAGAAGATATTACCCAAAGTAGAAAATATAAAGAAATAGAATTAAAAGACCATGAAAATTTACTAGATAATATAGTAAAATTTTTAGGTGATTATCCCTATTTAGCGTATTTTATGCTTTTAAAGGATGAATTAAAAAGTACTGAGGAAAAAATATATAGTATAAAAGAAATAATTAATAAAAAAAGTAATAGAATTCAATATATTGATAGAGAAGTAGAAAATATAAATAATAAGGTCAAAGATTTAAGTACAGAGAAAGAAATATTAAATAAAAACATAGATAAAGCTAAAGATTATATAAGAAATAAAAATGATATTGAAAAAATTAGAAAAGAATCCTTTGAAATAAAAAGTCAATTAGAGAAGAAAGAAAAAGAAATATTAACTTTAGAAGAATTAATAAAATATGAGAATCAACGAATCTATGAATTAGAATACAAAATTAAAGATCTTCAAAGTATGGAATATGAAATAATAAAAGATGAATTATATAAGGCAGTAAAGAATTGTGAACCTAAAAAATCCAATATTTCCATAGAAGTATTAAAAAAAGAAAGAGAAGATTTAAGAGAATTATTAAATGAAAAACAAAAAGATAGAAGCAATATAGAGGAAAATATAAAACAGAGATTAACCATGAAAGAAAAATATGAGAAACAGTTGGATAATGAAATAAATATTGCAAAATATCCAATAGATCAAGATTTTAACTTTCCTATATATGGTGAAGAGGAAATTGGAAAACTTATAAAAGATATTAACAATTTAACCCCAAAAGTAAATAGAATGAAAAAGAAACTTGATAAAAAAGAAGAAAAATATAAAAGTACAAAAACAGAATATAATCTTAGAGAAAAAGATTTCTTTAAAACCTATGATAAAATAGTAGAATTCACGGAACCTCTAAGTCTAGTGGAAGAAAAAAATAATAAAAATAGGCAAGAATTAAATGGCAGATATAAATATTTAAAATCAATGGAAGAAAAACTTAATAAAGAATATGATTCTGTAAAAAGTGCTTTAAACTTATTAGAAAAGAAAAATGAAAGATTTGATTATTTAATAAATAAAATAGAACCAGAGACCTTATCTGAAAATATAATTACGGAACTTCCCTATAATAGGGAAAAATATATTACTAATCTTTTAGATAAATTAGAAAATCTTGGCTACAAGGTAGAAAATAGGGAATATAAGGTGTCAAGAGAGAAAACAAGTTTTGAAGCCTTTTGTAATCAATTCATTAAAGATCCAAGACTTAAAAATATGGCTATTTCAGGTATAAACCATAAAGATAATTATGAAGATTTAATTAAATGGAAGAATATTATAGATAAAAGAATAAATAAAATTATAAGAATATTAGAAGAAGATATGATGGAACATGATAAACAGATAAACCAATTTATTGACCATCTCCATTCCTATTTAAAAATTTTAGCTGAGGAAATAAGAGATATACCTAAGAAAACTAGAATAAAAGTAGAAGACAAATGGAAATCAGTATATACCATAGATGTTCCCCCTTGGGATGAACAAGTTGGAAAAGAGAAGCTTATTGAATATATAAATTGGTTGTTAGAAGATATTGAAAATATAAGGTTTAAGGATGAAGAAGGTAAAGAAGATAAAGCTTCTGTGAGAAAATATATAGAAAATAAATTCCAAGCAAAAAACTTATTAAAGATTGTAATGGGAAATGAAAAGATAAAGGTAAAGTGTAGGAAAGTTACAAATGATGGAAGAATAAATAGCTTACCTATATCTTGGGAAAAGTCCAATCGTTGGTCTGGGGGAGAAAGATGGAGTAAAAATATGACCTTGTTTTTAGGCATATTAAATTATTTGGCAGAAAAGAGACAAAATATCTTCCATGGTCAAAATAGAAACCGTACAGTTATACTAGACAATCCTTTTGGTGAAGCCTCTAGTGACCATGTATTAGATCCAGTATTTTTTATAGCTGAACAGTTAGGATTCCAAATAATAGCCTTAACAGCCCATAGTGAAGGAAAATACATTAGAGATTTTTTCCCAGTAGTATACAGTTGTAGACTTCGCCAAGCTGTAGACCAGGAAACATTAATACTAATAAAAGAAAAAGAAATTAACTATGCATTCTTTAAGGATAAAGACCCCCAAGCATTGTTAAGACTTGGGGATGTGGAACAACTAAGTATGATATAATATAGTTAATTTTATGCCGGGAGGTGATATATAATGGATGGTAAATTATATGACCTGGTGGAAAAGATGTACACGGACATGCAGGATATGAAATCCAATATGGCAACTAAGGAAGATTTGACAAGAATGGCAACTAAGGAAGACTTAACAGGAACGGCAACTAAGGAAGATTTGACAGGAATGGCAACTAAGGAAGATTTGACGGGAATGGCAACTAAGGAAGACTTGATAGGAATGGCAACTAAGGAAGATTTGACGGGAATGGCAACTAAGGAAGACTTGATGGGAATGGCAACTAAGGAAGACTTGACGGGAA
>DATGTQ010000228.1 GCA_035301805.1 Tissierellales bacterium | reverse complement strand
TGTACCGCTTGGACCAGACAAGATAATAATCTTCGGAACCCTAGGTACACTTTCACTCATAGTTAAATGATTTATGGTCATTTAGTAGAAACTTCTCAACCTTATTTTGAGAACTATATGAGTTTTTATTCTTATTTCTATCTTTATAGTACCAATAATTTATTTTAATGTCAATGAAATATTGCTTTTTATTTTCATTGTTTATTACGGGGTAAACAACGAACAGTTAATGTAGTATAATGTTTATAAATATTTATGTTAAAAGCCTATAATTTCACAGACATCGACAAAAGACGTGATTATCTTGAACTTTGGCATGTTTTAGATATAATATTGTGATATAATATAAAGTAAGAAATAAATATAAAATATAATATTAAATAAATTCCAATCTAATACAATAAAAAATAATAAATATTCACTCAATGGACAAGTCACTATATCAAATATATTAATGCCAATTATTTACTATTCAAAAGTAAAATTCTTATTAATATTTAGTAAAATACATATTTAAAGGGGGCATGGAAAGTAGCAGCCTCTTTAACAACTAGCTATAGTCTATGACTGCTACTCATTACTTATGAACTATTCCCATTACATATCTATTTTAAAAGTAAAATTAAAAGATTATTTTGATGTCTACGAAAACTATGAAATGGACAACTATATCCTACCCTTAGTAGCAAAATCCGTTATACGAAATGAAAGATATGCTTTTAGTAAAAAATTTGTTTTAGATGCCTATGAAAACTTTGAATACTCTTTTATTTATTGCAGTGAAGCAAACGTTAACAATATAAAAATATTAGATTTTATCAATTTATTAAAATCTAATATTGATAAAATAGTAGATCCTAATGAAGAACATATGTCTAGTTCCATTAACGGTATTTACATAAGTAATACAGGCTTTAGTCAAGAGGCAATTAGGGTAGTAGAAAAATTTAAATTTCGTAAAAGTTTCTTTTTTGGACTTAGAGGTTGGTGTGACATATCCCTTGTTTTAGTAGACTTAAGTAAAAAAGAAGTGTATACAAATAAACAGGGAAAAAACTTAAAGGATTTCTATAAATCAATTCTAAAAAGTTAAATCCCTTTCTATCAACTAGGAGATAAGTAATTAATTGGACAAAAACAAAATATTTTACAATATATTTTGTTTAAATAAAAATAGGAAGGAGAATATTTATGAATTCTATTTGGCTTATCCTTGTTGGCATTGTGTTATTTATTATTGCCTACAGAACCTATGGTTCCTATCTTTCTAAAGAATTGGGGGTAGACGATAATAGAAAAACTCCTGCTCACACTAAAAGAGATGGAGTTGACTATGTACCTGCTAAGGCTCCAGTAGTACTAGGACACCATTTTTCATCTATAGCAGGGGCTGGTCCAATTGTAGGTCCTATATCTGCAGCAGTTTTTGGTTGGCTACCAGTTATGCTTTGGATTATAATTGGTGGAATATTTTTTGGTGGAGTCCACGATTATGGTTCTTTATTCGCATCTATTAGGCATGATGGTAATTCTATAGGAGAAATAATAGGAGATAATGTAGGAAAAAAAGGTAAGAAATTATTTTCTATTTTCTCTTGGCTTACACTTTTACTAATTATTGCAGCTTTCACTAATATTACTGCTAATACCTTTGTAGAGGTTCCATCAGCAGCAACTTCCTCTTTATTGTTTATAGTTTTAGCAGTAATATTTGGAATTTTAATTTATAGGAAGAATCTTCCCTTAGCATCTACTACAATAATAGGTGTAATACTATTATTTATATCCATATGGATTGGGATGAGATTTCCATTATCCCTTTCAAAAGGAGCTTGGATATTCATATTATTAGGCTATATTTTTATTGCTAGTATTGCTCCTGTTTGGTTATTATTACAACCAAGGGATTACTTATGTTCTTTCTTGCTATATGCTCTAGCTATTGGTGGTATATTAGGAATATTCATCGCTAGACCAAGTTTAGAACTAGAACCTTTTGTAGCTTTTAACCCAGGTAATAATCCTATGTTTCCAATGCTATTTGTTACTGTAGCTTGTGGAGCTATATCTGGTTTTCACT
>DATGTQ010000227.1 GCA_035301805.1 Tissierellales bacterium | reverse complement strand
ATTTAGGTATGGACTTATAATTTAAATTGTATAAAATATTATTGGATGGATAAAAACAAAAGTAGAGGTGTTATATATGAATATTGCTATAATTTTAGCAGCAGGTGAAGGAACAAGAATGAAATCCAATAAATCTAAAGTTCTACATAAAGTATGCGGGAAACCTATACTTAGTTATATTGTTGATGCCAGTAAAAATGCTGCTATAAAAAAGAATATAGTGGTAGTAGGCCATGGAGGAGAAGAGGTAGAGAAGTGCTTTAAGGAAGAAGATGTTGTTTTTGTAAAACAACCTATTGGAGAAAACATACCCTATGGTACAGGTTATGCCGTAATGCAGGCAAAAAACTATATTGATAATGACAGTAATGTAATAATTTTATATGGTGACACTCCATTAATTACTGAAAATACAATTAATAGTTTAATAGAATATCATGAAAAGGGAAAATTTGATGGAACAGTTTTAACTGCAGTCCTTGATGATCCTACTGCATATGGTAGAATAGTAAGGGATGATTCTGGAGAATTAGTAGGAATTGTTGAAGAAAAAGACGCAACTGTTGAAGAGAAAAAAATAAAAGAAATAAACTCAGGAATATATTGTTTTAGAGGGAAGCTTTTAAAAGATGCACTAGACAAAATTAACAATGATAATGCTCAAGGTGAATACTATGTAACAGATGTAATTGAAATTCTTAAAAAGGAAGGTTATAAAGTTGGTGCCTATGTAATCGATGATTCAACAGAAATTAATGGTATTAACACAAGAGTTCAATTAGCTTTTTCGGAAAAAATGATGAGAGCTAGGATAAATGAAAGACATATGTTAAATGGTATAACTATTATAGATTCTGATAACACTTATATACAAGATACAGTAAAAATAGGAAAGGATACTGTAATTTATCCAGGAGTAATATTAGAAGGAAACACAATAATAGGTGAAGATTGTATAATAGGGCATAATACAAAGATTGTTAATTCTAATATAAAGGATGGTGTAGAAATAGAAACTTCTACTATATTAGATAGTACAGTAGGTGAGGAAAGTAAGATAGGTCCATATGCTTATTTAAGACCTAATAGCAATATAGGAAAACGTGTAAAAATTGGGGATTTTGTAGAGGTTAAAAACTCTACAATAGGAGACTATTCAAAGGCTAGTCATTTATCTTATATAGGAGATGCAACTGTCGGGAAAAATGTTAATATAGGTTGTGGAGTAGTTTTTGTAAATTATAACGGAAAAGTAAAGCAAAAAACTATTGTTGAAGACAACGGGTTTGTAGGCAGTAACTCTAATCTAGTTGCCCCGGTAACTGTGAGAGAAGGAGGATATGTTGCTGCCGGCTCTACGATAACTGATGAAGTGCCAGCAAATGCATTATCAATAGCAAGAGGAAGACAAGTAAATAAAGAGGACTGGGCTACTAAAAAAGATTTTAACGATGATAATTAAGTATTAGGAGGAGTCAGAGGATGAATTTAAATAAGAAAGGCATAAAGATTTTTACTGGTAATGCAAATAGAAAACTTGCAGAAAGGATTAGTAAGGAATTAGGAGTTCATTTGGGGGACTGTAAAGTAGGAACATTTAGTGATGGAGAAACAACAGTAGATATTAATGAAACGGTAAGAGGTTACGATGTATTCGTTATACAGCCAACTTGTCCACCAGCAAACGATAATTTAATGGAAGCATTAATTCTTATAGATGCTCTTAAAAGAGCTTCAGCGGCTAGAATAAATGCAGTAATGCCTTATTATGGCTATGCAAGACAGGATAGAAAGACAAAGCCAAGACAACCTATAACTGCTAAGCTTGTAGCAGACTTAATAACTACTGCTGGTGCGGATAGAATGTTAACTATGGATCTACATGCAGGACAAATTCAAGGTTATTTTAATACTCCAGTAGACCATTTATGGGGCGTTCCAATAATGGCAGAATACTTTAAGGATCTAATAGATAGGGAGACTGTAGTAGTGTCTCCTGATTTAGGAGGAGTAACTAGAGCGAGAAATTTTGCAAATTTACTTGATTTACCTATTGCAATTATAGAAAAAAGAAGACCTAAGGCAAATGTTTCTGAAGTAATGAATATTATAGGAGATATAGAAGGAAAAAACGTAGTTATAATTGATGATATAATAGATACAGCAGGGACTATGTCTGAAGCAGCTAGAGTACTAAAAAGCTTCGGGGCCTTAAAAGTATATGCTTGTGCTACTCATCCAGTTCTTTCTGGGCCTGCAGTAGAGAGAATAGAAAATTCTGAAATAGAGAAGTTTATTATTACAGATACTATTCCTTTACCAAAAGAAAAGAAAATAGAGAAAATAGAGGTTGTAAGTGTAGCTCCGCTATTTGCTGAAGCTATAAGAAGAATATATGAAAATGCCTCTGTAAGTGAATTGTTTGATGATTAAACAAGGGGTGGATGTATTTGTATGTAGTTGTTGGCTTAGGAAATCCTGGTAAAGGCTATACTAATACGAGACATAATATAGGATTTGATGTTTTAGATTACTTGGCATCTAGAAACCATATAGAAGTAAATAAGATAAAGTTTGACTCACTATATGGAGAAGGAAGAATTAATAATGAAAAAGTAATTTTTTTAAAACCTCAAACATATATGAATAATAGTGGTATAGCTGTATCAAGTATATATAATTTTTATAAAGTACCTATAGAAAACATTATTGTTATAGTAGATGATATTGATATTGAATTTGGGACTATTCGTTTAAAGAGAAAAGGAAGTGCAGGTACCCATAATGGGTTAAAATCAATAATTAGTCAACTGAAAAATAATAACTTCCCTAGAATAAAGATCGGAATAGGTCGGCCTTATGAAGGACAAGATTTAGCAGATTATGTTTTGAGTAAGTTTTCAGGTAAAGAAAAAAAGGATATAAATAAAGCAGTAGAAGAAGCAGCATTGGCCGTAGAAACCATAATAATAGAAGATATAAACAAAGCTATGAATGAATTTAATTGAATAGATACCTAAGCCCAGGCTTTCCTGGGCTTAGGGTGTTAACTAAGGAGTTGGTAGGATGCAGAAAAATATGCTAATAGATCCATTATTAAATATGAGACCATATATGGAACTTATAGAAAGCATAGACAATGAAACTACCCCTATAGCTATCCATGGCTTAAGCGAAGGAAGCATAGGGCATTTCGCTTATGTCTTAAATCAGCATAAAAATAGAACAATTTTAATAGTAACTTCTGATCAATTGAAAGCTAAAAAGATATTTGAAGATATAAAAAATTATAAAGATGATAGGGTAGAATTTTTTAATGGTAAAGAGATTCTTTTATACGATGTGGAGGCTTTTAGTCAAGAGGGTATATACGAAAGATTAAAAGTATTATCAAGACTTAATGAAGGAGAAAACATAATAGTAGTTACATATGTAGAGGCTTTACTAAATAAAGTATTGTCTAAGAATTTATTTAATAAATATACTACTAAATTAGAGTATGGGCAAATAATAACTTTAGAGAGGTTAACTGAAAACTTTATATCTCAAGGCTATGAAAGGGTAACTCAAGTAGAGGGAGTTGGACAATTTAGTATTAGGGGAGGTATTGTAGATTTTTTCCCACCGAATAGTAAAAACCCTTATAGAGTTGAATTTTTTGGGGATGAAATTGATTCTATTAGAAGCTTTGACATAAGGGATCAAAGGTCTATAAAGAGGGAAGAGAGGACTATAATTCCTCCTGTAAAAGAAATATTAATACTAGAGGAATATAAAGAATGTATTATACAGGGAATGGAAAGGGATTTAAATAAAACCATAGGTGAAACTGTTTTAAACTCAAGAGAAAAAGATAATCTTAGGGAAAAGTTCATAAATTATATTGGTAAGCTAAAAGAGAATTTATCAATTGTAAATACAGATATGGTTGTGCCTTATGTACCTAATAAGTATTTAAATAATGTTATAGATTACTTTGATAATAATAGTATTGTTTTAATAGATGAACTAGATAGAATTGAAGAAAAGGTCAAGGAAATGGAAGAAAGATTTTTAATGAATTTTACTAATGTATTTGAGAGAGGAGAATTATTATCTCAACATAAAAATATTTATTTTAACTATTCTTTAATTTTAGATTCCTTGAAAAATAAAATTTGTATAACTTCGACTTCATTATTAAAAAATAATCCTAATTATGCTCCCAAAGTTATAATTAACTTTACAACTAAAATTATGCAGCCATTCCACAATAAAATAGATTTTCTAATAGAAGAATTAAATCATTATAAGTATAAAGGATATAAAACAATAATATTTGCTGGTACGGAAGACAGAGGGAAAAGGTTAGAAGAAGTTTTAAGAGGAAAAGGTATAGAGGCTGTCTTTGTAGAAGATGTATATAGAGAAATTAAATCTAGTCAGGTATTTATTATACCTTTTTCTATTAATAGTGGCTTTGAATATACTTTTGGGAAATTAGCCTTTATAAGTGATAAAGAGGTATTTGGTAAAGTAAAAAGAAAAGTTTCAAAACCTTTAAAAAAATTAGGAGAAAAGATAAAAACATTTTCTGATTTGAAAATAGATGATTTTGTAGTACATGAGGCTCATGGTATTGGTCAATATAAAGGAGTTGAACAATTAGATATACAAGGAATTAAAAAGGATTATTTAACTATAGAATATAGAGGTAATGATAAATTATATTTACCTGTAGACCAAATGGACTCTATTCAAAAATATATAGGGGGAAATGGAGTCAGGCCTAAAATTAATAAATTAAGTAGTTCAGATTGGGCAAAAACCAAAGTAAAAGCAAAAAAGGCTGTTGAAGATATGGCTAAAGATTTACTTGAGCTATATGCTAAAAGGGAAAAGGTTAAGGGATTTGCTTTTGACAAAGATACGCCTTGGCAATCCCAATTTGAAGATGCCTTTCCTTATGAAGAAACAGATGCTCAAC
The DNA here is from genome assembly GCA_035301805.1 of Tissierellales bacterium. Classification (NCBI taxonomy): domain Bacteria; kingdom Bacillati; phylum Bacillota; class Tissierellia; order Tissierellales; species Tissierellales bacterium. The sequence continues at coordinate 5,060 of DATGTQ010000227.1, read as the reverse complement.
TTAGAAGTATTGATGAAATAAAGAAGGATATGGAAAAGCCAAAACCTATGGATAGATTACTTTGTGGTGATGTAGGCTATGGAAAAACAGAAGTAGCCTTAAGAGGGGCTTTTAAGGCTATTACCTCGGGTAAACAAGTAGCATTTTTAGTGCCAACTACTATTTTGGCACAACAACATTATAATACAATTATGGAACGTTTTGAATCCTACCCTATAAATGTTGAAATGCTCAGTAGGTTTAAAGCCCCTGGGGAACAAAAAGAAATAATAAGTGGATTAAAAAACGGTACAGTAGACATTGTTATAGGAACTCATAGATTGATTTCTAAAGATGTAAAATTTCAAGATTTAGGATTATTAATTGTAGACGAGGAGCAAAGATTTGGGGTAAAGCATAAGGAAAGATTAAAACAATTAAAAGAAAATATAGATATTTTAACTCTTACGGCTACACCAATTCCTAGAACCTTGCATATGTCTTTAGTTGGAGCAAGGGACATGAGTATTATTGATGAGCCACCAGAAGAAAGATACCCTATACAAACTTATGTGGTAGAATATAATGATCAAATTGTACGAGATGCTATTATTAAAGAAATTAGTAGAGGTGGGCAAGTATATTTTGTATACAATAGAGTTGGAAGTATTGATAAGGTGGCATCTAGATTGAAAAAACTTGTACCCGAAGCCCGTATTGCAATAGGCCATGGACAAATGAGTGAAAGACAATTGGAAAATGTTATGTTAAGTTTCTTAGATGGAGAATACGACGTACTAGTATGTACAACTATAATAGAAACAGGTCTTGATATACCAAATGTAAATACTATGATAGTATATAATGCTGATAAAATGGGTTTATCCCAACTTTATCAATTAAGGGGGAGAGTAGGAAGGTCTAATAGAATAGCCTATGCTTATTTAACTTATGAAAAAGATAAAGTTCTTTCTGAAGTGGCTGAGAAACGATTAAGAGCAATTAAAGATTTTACTGAATTTGGTTCTGGTTTTAAAATAGCAATGCGGGATTTAGAAATAAGAGGGGCAGGTAATTTATTAGGGGTAGAACAACATGGGCACATAGAAGCAATAGGTTATGATCTTTATGTAAAATATTTAAACGAAACAGTAAGAAAGCTTAAAGGACAGGAAAAGAAAGAAAAAATTGAAACTACAGTAGACTTAAATGTAGATGGTTTCATACCAAAGAATTATATAGTAGAAGAGGAACAGAAAATTGAAATATATAAAAAGATAGCTGCCATAGAAAATATGAAGGATTATGAAGAAATGATAGATGAACTTATAGATAGATTTGGGGATGTACCAAAAGAAGTGGATAATCTAATGAATATTTCATATATTAAACATTTAGCTGGGGAATCTTATATAACTAATATAGAGCAAAAAGGAAATAAGATAATACTAGAGTTTAAATCCCATTCTTATATTACACCTGATCTTGTGAGTACATTATCTAAAGGCTATGGAAGAAGAATAATATTTGATTTAAGCTATAAGCCGATTTTTAAGTTTATAGCTAGGAAAGATATTATATTGAGCCTTAGAGAATTAATAGAAGAAATTAATAGCTTTATTAATAAAGAGGCAGTATCTAAAAGGGAGCAATAGTATAAAGGTAAGGCGATATTTTACAGTTTTAACTAGGATGTTTTTCTCCCTTAGGGTAATAAGAAGACCTTATTGGGGAATTAATGGTTACATTAAATAGGAAAATAATATATAATAGATGAATAGTCGTATAAAAAATAGAGAGGATGTTATTTTTATGAGCCTTAATAAAAAAACTATAATTATGGTATCAATTATTAGTCTATTTGTTTTTATTTTAGCAGGCTGTAGTCAAACTTCCAATGGAGGAGAAGGAGAAAAGATAGTAATAAAGGTAAATGGTGAAGAGATGCCTATGGATGAATTTAATAATTATCTTGAAACTTTCATAGAAAAAAGAGTAGTTTTAGAGGATTCTAATAAAAAGAATATTAAAGCAGATGATGAAGAAATAAAACAAGCATTAAGTATGTATGAGCAACAATATGGTGGAGAAGAGAATTTTAAAAATGTTCTTGAACAAAATGAAGTTAGTATAGATGAATTTAAGGAAGAGTTAGAATATGTATCTATTCATCAAAAACATGCGGAAGATTTTATGGAAAATGTAGAAATACCTGACGAGGAAGCTAAAAAATATTTTGAAGAAAACAAAGATGAATTTATATCAGTAAGGGCTAGCCATATCTTATTAGAAACAGAAGAAAAAGGAAAGGAAATTTTGAAAAAATTAGATGAAGGTGAAGACTTTAAAACCTTAGCGACGGAAGAATCTACTGATGAAAGTTCAGCACAAAATGGTGGTGACTTAAATTATTTTAAAAAAGGTAAAATGGTAAAAGAATTTGAAGATGTAGCATTTAAATTAAAGCCTGGGGAAGTAAGTGATTTAGTTAAGTCTCAACATGGTTATCATATAATTAAAGTTGAAGATAGAATGGAAGAGTATAATGATTTAAAAGATGAAGTATTGCAAGTTTTAAAAGATGCAAGATATGAAGAATATATTGAAGGACTTAAGGAAAAGGCTAAGGTAGAAATTTATTTAGAAGATGATAAAAAAGATAATAAGGAAAATAAATAAGAAAAGGCTTTGTAGAAGATTCTACAAAGCTTTTTCATTTAATGTAAATACTTTAACTTTAGTTTCCTATAGATGTATAAAATACTGGCAATAGTAAAATAATATATACACAATATAAAACTTCGTAAGGAGGCAAAAAATGAAGGCTACTGGAATAGTTAGAAGAATTGATGATTTAGGAAGAGTTGTAATACCTAAAGAAATTAGACGTACTTTAAGAATAAGAGAAGGTGATCCATTAGAGATTTTTACTGATAGAGAAGGTGAGGTAATACTTAAAAAATATTCACCTATAGGGGAATTGAATGAATTTGCTACGGAGTACTGTGAGTCCTTATATGAAGCTACAAATCATACTGTAGTTATTACTGATAGAGATCTTGTTATAGCTGTATCTGGAGGGTCAAAAAAAGATTACTTAGAAAAGAAAGTAAGTCCAGATTTAGAAGAGGTAATGGAGAATAGAAATGTCCATATTACTACTGAAGATACAAAACCAGTTAAACTTGTTTATGAAGATGTAAATTTTGAAGAATATACATTTCAAATAATAGCACCTATAGTTATGCAAGGGGATCCAATTGGAACAGTCACCTTCTTATCTAAGGATCCAGATATAACCATGGGAGAAGTGGAGGTGAAATTAGCAGAAACTGCTGCAGGATTTTTAGCAAAGCAAATGGAAACATAAATAGTCTACCTTTTAGGTAGTCTATTTTTTTTATTTAATATTTAATATTTGTTATAATATAGTACTATATTAAATAATATTTTGATATAATAATACTGGATAATAAGTAAAAATAGGAGTAACAGGAGGAAATACAATGACTAAGGAAAATTTTTTAAAGGGAGCAGCTGTTCTAAGTATTGCTGGTGTAATTGTAAAAATACTAGGTGCTTTTTATAGAATACCTATTAGTAATATAATAAAAACAGAAGGAATGGGTTACTATCAAACAGCTTACCCTTTATATGTTTTGCTACTTACTATATCTACTTCTGGGTTTCCAGTTGCCATTGCTAAACTTGTGTCAGAAAAGAGAGCACTAGGAGATCATAAAGGGGCTCATAAAATTTTTAAAGTAGCGTTATTAGGGTTAATCATATGTGGGGTAGTAACTAGTGTATTTGTATTGGTAAATGCTGAAAGTATTGTCGAAGCATTAGGAAATAGAAATGCTTATTATTCTTTAGTAGCTTTGGTGCCAGCTTTATTTTTTGTGCCTTTAATGTCGGCTTTTAGGGGATATTTTCAAGGAAGACAGACTATGACGCCTACAGCTATTTCACAGATAATTGAGCAATCCTTTAGAGTAGGATTTGGTTTGATTTTAACATATTATCTTTTAGATAAAGGTATACCCATTGCAGCAGGAGGGGCATCCCTTGGTGGTTCTATAGGTGCAATTGCTGGTGCAATAACAGTAATTGCTATGTATATATCAAAAAGAAGTGGTATCGGAGAAGAAATAGAATCATCAATAAGTAAGGAAGAAGAGACTACAGGGAAAATTATAAAGAATTTACTTATTATTGCTATACCTATAACTATTGGTTCTGCAATAGTTCCTATTATGGATACTATAGATGCGGCAATTGTACTTAGAAGGTTACAAGTTATAGGTTTTACAGAATTTGAGGCCAATGATCTTTATGGTCAAATGAAAGGTTTAGCTCAAACCTTAGTAAATTTACCTCAAGTATTTTCATTAGCTTTGGCTGTTAGTTTAGTTCCAGCTATATCAGATGCTCATGCTAGAAACCAAAAAAGAGATATAGAAAATATTACTTCTTCAGGTATAAGAATGACATTACTTATTGGTTTGCCAAGTGCTTTAGGATTATTTATTTTAGCTAAACCTATTATTAGATTATTATATTTTAGAAATCCTATGGAGAAACTATTAAGTACGGGAGAGATTCTTCAAGTAATGGCTTTAGGAGTAATTTTTTTAACATTGGTTCAGTCTCTAACGGCAATTCTTCAAGGATTAGGAAAACCTATAATACCTGTAAGAAATTTAGGGATAGGGGCTATAGTAAAAATATTTTTAACTTTTGTACTTACATCTATACCTAGCATTAATGTAAAAGGGGCAGCTCTTAGTACTGTAGTAGCCTATTTTATAGCTTGTGTATTAGATTTAATAAGTGTAAAAAAATATACTAAAGCTAAAATAAATACAAAAGATGTATTTATAAAGCCTCTTATATCAGCAATAGGTATGGCAATTGTTGCAAAAGCTTCTCATGTATTGTTTTCTAAGCTAATTGGAGATAGATTAGCTACAATTGTTGCAATAGGTATTGGGGGGATAATTTACTTTTTCCTACTCCTATTTACGGGTTCTCTTACATATGAAGACTTTACACTTCTGCCAAAAGGTGATAAAATAGCA
>DATGTQ010000226.1 GCA_035301805.1 Tissierellales bacterium | reverse complement strand
GTTTTTTCACATTATATTTATCTGCTGCTTGTACCATGTTCAATGTACCGAAAACATTGTTTTTCACTGCTTCATGGGGATTGTTTTCCATTAAAGGTACATGTTTATGAGCTGCAGCATGGAAAATTACATCTGGTCTTTCCACATTCATTATTTCATCAATTCTTTTTTTATCTCTAATTGAGGCAATTAAAACCTTTAAATTTAAATTATCATATTTTCTTAAAAGCTCATTTTGTATATCGTAGGCATTATTTTCGTATATATCAAGTATTATAAGTTCTCTTGGTTCAAACCTTGCAATTTGTCTACATAACTCTGAACCAATAGATCCTCCACCACCTGTTACAAGGATCCTCTTATTCTTTATATATCCACATATTTCTTCCATGTCTAATTTTATTTCTTCTCTACCTAGAAGGTCCTCTATCTCTACATCTCTTATTTTCTTTATACTAACTTTCCCATCTATTAATTCGTACATTCCTGGTACTATTTTAGTTTTACAATTTGTTTTTCTAGCTTCACTCACTATTTCTCTAATTTCTTTTCTATTTGCTGATGGAATTGCTATAATTATTTCATCTATATCTTCTTTTTTACATATTCTTTGTATATCTCTCCTATTACCTAAAATAGGAACACCATTAATACTTTGACCTTCTTTTTTTATATCATCATCAACTATAGCCACTGGCATACTTTTCAATGTGTCATGAGTTCTTAATTCTTTTATAATCATAGAACCTGCTGAACCAGCTCCTACTATTAATACTTTTTTATAATCATCTAAATTTTTAGGCACTCCATTTTGAACACGGCTTAATGCTCTAAAGCTAAATCTTATTCCTCCTACAAAGGCCATATCCAGTATAGGAACCATTAAATATACACTTCTCGGCATTCTTGTTTGAATCAATGTCAAGTAAGCTATAACTAAAGAATTAGAAACTATAGATGCCAATACTATTTCTATCATCTCGTCTACACTAGCAAATTTCCAAATATTTTTATATAAATTAAAAAAGTGAAATATAACAATTTTTATTAAAGTAATAAATATAGCATGACTTAAATATACTTTTATAAATCTTGCTGGTATATGTTCATCAAACCTTAAATATAATGCTAGTATATAAGCTAAATTAATTAGCACTATATCTAATAATACTAGAATAAAGTTTTTATTTTTCATAGTGACCCCTTCTTTTTAAAGTTTAATTTTAACCACAATACCATTATAACAAATTAAATTAAATTAGACTCTTCTTTTATAATTAAAGTATCATGTTTAAACATATAAAGGCCTTCTTTATATTCCCCTATATTCCTTTTATTCTCAATTCCTTTTAAATTGTTATTTATATAATGAGCAAAATCTTCTCCACCTTCATAAGCTAATAGATAACCTCCCCCAAATCTTGGGTTGACTTCTGATATATAGTATTCACCATTAACTTTAAATACATCAATATCAATAGCCCCAACTACTCCTAATTTACTAATAAAATCCTCTATTAATTTAAATAATTCATCATCTAATATGGATATAGCTTTATCTGTTTCCCCAGCCCTCATTTTTATTTTCTCTTTTGCATAAATGGAGATAATTTCCTTAGATATTAAATCTACATATACATCTATACCGTATTCTTTTCCATCTAAGAACTCCTGAATTAATAAATTATCATCCTTAGACTTTACTATATTCAGAATATCTATATCATCAATTTTATTTATCCCTAAACTGGCACTACCTTTTCTAGGCTTAACAAATACTGGCAATGTCATATCACCTTTTTTATAATCTTTATTAAATTCTTCAAAGCTATCATAGGTTCTTGCAGTTTTAAATCCATTGTCAATTAAAAAATGAAACATATCCATTTTGTCAAAACAAGTTTCTACAATATCGTAATCTGATACTATGACTTTAACTCCTAACTTTTCAAATTCATCTCTATTATAGGAAAGTAAACTTAACTCAGGATCGATTAATGATAGAATCCCATCTATATTTTCCTTTTTACATATTTCTTTTATAGTAGGTATATAATTCTTGTTATCTATTCTAGGTACTACATAGGATTTATCTGCTATGTACAATGTAGGAGCCTTATTATCACAGTCAGTAACGATTACATTCCCTTCACCTTTAAATTCATTTTTAAAATATTCCACTAATTTGGTCCTTCTTCCTGCACTAGTTATTAATACATTCATTTTATTACCTCGCAATCTATTGGTTTTCATTAAATTTATATGCATAGTTAAAGACTAACGGTAGTCCTCCCGTGTGTATAAATAATATATTTTTATTATTAATATTTTCGCTTTCTATATAATCTAGCATCCCATAAAAACCTTTACCTGTATATATTGGATCTAATAAAATCCCTTCGTTTTTTACTATAGTTTTAATTGTTTCTAGAATGTCATTATATATGTCGCCATAACCTTTGCCTATGTAATTATCTAAAAAGTTTATATCATTCTTTTCAATATCTACAGACATATTATTGTCTTTTAAATACTGAATAATACTATCATATATAACTTCTTTTCCTCTTTCTTCATTCCTAGCTACACTAATGCCTATTATTTTTTCACTGTTTTCATTAAATTTTTGTCCTACTATTAAGCCTGCCTGAGTAGTTCCTGTTCCTGATGCTAAGAATATATAATCAAAATTTATATTTAATTGTTTCTTTTGTCTTTCTATTTCTTCATAAGCTTTTATATAGGCATAAGTTCCAATATTACCATGGCCACCACCGGGTATGAAGTAGGGGTTGTAGCCTTTGTTCTTTAGATCTTCCATGATTCTATCTATAGTAGTACTTACCTTATCCACTTCAGTCCATATAATTTCTGAATCTAATAAATGGTATAAAAAAAAGTTCCCATTAAAATTAATCTGATGATTAATTTTAGGCTTAGCTAGTATTAAAGTACAAGGTATGTTGTGCTGAGCAGCAAAGGCTGCTGTTATTCGACAATGATTGGACTCTTTGGAACCATAAGTTACTATATGGTCACAACCTTTTTCTAAAATCTCTTCCATAAAATATTCTAATTTTCTAGCTTTATTTCCACCGCATACAGGATCTGTCATGTCATCTCTTTTTATATATATATTGTTTTTAGTAAAACTTTCTAATTTGTATAAAGGTGTATCCTTAAAAATCTTTCTTCTTAAGTTCATGAAAAATTCCTCCAATATAAACATCAAGATTATATTATATTATAATATTTATAAAAACTTTTAGCCCTTTCATCTTTCAATAATGGTCTATGGCTTTGTAATACATTTACACCACTACAATTATTAGCCTCCATAATTGCAACTTCCCCATCCTTAGTTAATAATACATCCCAACCTACGTACTTTATATAAGGCATCTGGTGGGCCAAAAATAATACTTTATCTTTTATTGAATCCCAATTCGGAATTTTAACTCCTTCAATCTGAGCTCCAGTATCAGGATGGGTACTATACCAAATTTTCTTATTGTTTACAGGTTTACTTGTAGCTTTACTTAATATGCCTGAGTCTAAATCCACTTTTGCACTTAAACCACCTTTTCCCCAATTGTCTACATTTCCTGTTTTTTCTGTTCCTAATCTATGTACGGCAATAGGAATAAATACTTCCTGAGTATGGGGGTCTTCCATAGTCAGTATTCTAATAGTATTTACTGAATTTGGGTATATTCCTTCGGAATATTTATGTTGTTCTATATATTCTGTAACTATGTATTTGTCTAATTCCTCTATCATAAAGTCAATATCTTCTTTTTCAACTGCAATACCATTAAATAAAATCTTTCCTTCTTTATATTCACAAATATAAATACCTCTTCCACTATCTGCATCTATATAGGGTTTTATAACTATTTTTCCCTCTTTCTTTATTTGATCAATTAAAGACTCACTATTACTTATCATTGGCTCCTTAATATGAGGATATACCTTCCCTTTTAATATAAGTGAATATATAGTGGGAGTTTTTATATATTCTTTTACAATATTATCGAATATAACTTTATTATTTAATACATAGGCATCTCTTTCATTTATAAATCTTGTTTTTTTACGCTGATATTCTGAAATATAGTCCTTGTAGTCATTGTTTTTAAAATCATATAAATAGTATGAACTACTTAAAAATCCCTTACTTACACATTTCATTCTTTTTATAAAAGAAATTTTTGTATCGGATTTCATATCTTCAACAATAACTGCTACTCTTGACCTAAGAAAAAGATATTTTTTATATAATGGACTCATATTGTCACTTCCTTATATTTAACACTATCTATTGTCAATATATTCTTCTCTTAAAATACTCATTATAACCCTATTTCTAAACTCTCCATGAGTATAGACATCATCTCTTAAAGTCCCATCGATTTTAAATCCTGCTTTCTCGTTAACTTTAATCATCTTTATATTTTCTTCCCATACATAGGAATAAACTTTATTTAAATGTAATTCGAGGAAAGCATATTCTAATATCATAGCTCTTATTTCCTTAGCATAGCCTTTTCCCCAACAATCAGTTTCACCTATACCCATATAGGATTCCGCCTTAGAATTTTTTATGTCAATACCTAGGAGTCCTCCATATCCAATAGGTCTGTCATTTTCTTTTAAACAAACTATAAAATCTCTTCTAGTACCATCTGTTGCTACTTTGTTTAGCCAATGCCTTGTCCCTATTTCTGATATTGGGTAACTAAAGTTTAATGTTGTATTTACTTTAGAATCATTTATCCATTTTACTTTATAAGGAATATCATCTTCCTCCATTAGTCTTAGATATAATCTATCACTAGTTAACATTTTTAACACCCCTATTTTTATTCGTTATTTGAATATATGGA
>DATGTQ010000225.1 GCA_035301805.1 Tissierellales bacterium | reverse complement strand
ATAGTTGAGACAGCATTTCGTCCATAATTTCAAAATCTGAACTAAAATGATTTTCTTCATGTTCCCCTACTTTATCCCTTAAACCTTCTGCTTTATTATATAAACCTGTATAGTTACTTCTTACCCCATAGGTTGAAGGAGCTCTCAAAGAAATAATATCTGATATGCCTTCTAAGGTCTTTCTTAAAGATTCATCTGATTCATTAAATATTTCTTTCTTCTCATTTAACCTTTCCATTTGATCTTCTAGTTCATCTTGAGCAATTTCTGCACTGGTGCTAGAGTCTAATTCATAATATTCATTAGCATATATTAAAAACTTTGTTTCATATTCTGCTAAAAGTTGAGTAAACATTTGTATAATTGGAATATGGACTTCATATATATAGTTTTTAATACTTTCCCCAGTAGCTCCTTTTATATGATCCATTTCTGCAACATCTACTAGTTTTTCAGCAACCTCTTCAAGTTGATTATACCAATTATCTATTTGGTTGAGAATACTTTGTTGTACCGATTGTAATTCCTCATATTTAACATGATATCCCATGGCTACCCCCTTTAATATATTCTTGCAAGGATATATAATAATGAAGTCATTGGGTTGATAAGCTTTTTCATTATTTCCCATTATTATATTACATATTATACCATAGCAACGTTACTCATACAGTTTAAAAATTCCAACAAATTTCCCCTTTTATTTCAGTCTTTTAATGTTATTTGTAGAATTAAGTAAACAGTTTAAGAATTACATAATTTATATTTAGTAAATAAGCTCTCACATTGAAAAAATAAAATATTTATTTTAAACATAAAGATAGCTGCCCTTTCATAATCAGATCCTTTTACTTTATCTGCTTACTCTAAGAGGAGCGTATCAAAATAAGCTTTCTTGATTTTGTATTTAGGTTCTCTAAAGCTAGTTTTATAATCATAAAGCACTGATAGTAAAAACATTTATTATAAAATTTACACTATTGTTAATGGAGTGTTTACTGAACTAGATACTAATGAACCTAGAATTAAAGGCAGAGCTAAAAAATATAATGAACTGCTTATATCTATAGTAACTCTCCATTTTCATCATAAAAGGAATCACAAAATCTCATCTTACCAGATACTTCCCTATTTGTATTAAGAAATTTAATTTTTAGATAAGGGTTCTCAGGGTGGCTATCGGCTATTACGATTCCATATTTTAAGGCAGATTCAAATCCAAATTTAGTATAATAATCTCCACCAGTCAGTGCAACCCACTCGAATCCAATTTCTTTAGCCTTTTTCAACCCATAATCTATAAGTTTTTTCCCAATTCCTTTACGCTGATATAAAGGTTTAACCGCTAATGGTCCTAACGATAAGCCTTCATTCTTACCTATTAATGCCTTTGATAGCAAAGCATATCCTATTATTTCGCTATTAATGACTGCAACTAGACATAACTCAGGTATGAACCCAGAGTCACTTCTTACCTTATAGACAAATTCCCATTCATTGAAATATTCATCCTTACCTGGTCTATCAAATGCCTCCTTTACTATATTTCTTATTCCCTGTATATCATTATCTTCTGCCTGTCTTATAATTATATTTCCCATATTACCAACCTTTCTGTGAAATATTATATAAATAATTCATATATATCAATTTTAGCTCTTTTTATATTATATTCCTACCTTAAACTTTTTTAGAAAAAAGAATAAGCCAATATACATAATATATATTGACTTATTCTTATCAAATTGTCCTTTTCATTTTAAGGATAATGCGTTGTATACTTTTTTCAGATAAAAAATATTTCTCAGCTAACTCCACAGTTTTATATCCCCGCTGATAATCAGCATATATTTGTTGATTTCGTACATATAATTCATTGCGAATATTGGTTTTTTCTCCCCATCTTCGTCTATTATTATCTTTTCTAGGGATATATATAGATTCTCCATCAACATAATCTTGGATTAGTTCAACAATTTCCCCTGGTAAAATATCTTCTGCCCTTTTATAGCTCATTTTGCCCTCCTAAAATTATATTTTTTAGGAATAGCAATGGCCATAGTAAATTTAATCCTTAAATCAAATTGCAATAGCCATTGCTATGCAAATACAACCTCTAATTTCATAATGCACTCCTCCTTCTTAAACTAGTATACTAATTTTAACCTTAAGATGAAACCTTTCTTTTAATTTAGTAAAAACAATTAAAGCCCAACATATCTTAAAAACTTAACAATATTTAATTAATAAATAAAGTTTATATTAGGCAAGCTCCTCCAGATTATTCCCTATAGCATTGCATATTTTTCTTTAGTGTAAAATGTCTTAGTTCTCAAATATTTGGGAATATTTTGTTCTTCACCGTTTATGATTATGTTAGCATATTTTCTTGCGATTTCTAAACAGTAGATCTTATTATTGTCTAGTACTTTATCAATACATCTTAGCCTAATTTTTAAATTATCATCCAAGTTGCAAATATCAAAAAGTGTCAAGAATTTATTGCATCTCCCCTTAAAGGCAAATTCAGGATCAAGATTTTCAATGTTTTCATTATCAAAGGTAAAGTCAATCTGGAACCAGCCATCTACAAATGATAGGTTAGTTTTACAGAACTCTTCTACATACTGTCTATTTTGATCCGCCCTTGATATTCTTGAAAACTCTTCAAGCTCATCAATAAATGCTAAGAACTCACTTGTACCACTTATACTTTTTATTTGAAATCTAGAACATGTATGATTTGTTACAGCATCAAGTATTTCATGAATGGAAATAAATTTAGCAACATCAACCTCATCTTGTATGAGATTTTTATAATCGCTATAACGAAATTCAAATGTATTAAATGAATAAATAGTTTTCATTAATAAATAGGCACTCATAATGCCATGCTCGTAATGTTCGAAATCATTGGAGAAACTTAAACGTTTCGTGAAATCAATTATTATTTTCATGTTTGACCTTTCACTTATGTGTTGCTGAAGTTTTTTATATTCAGTTTCATTCAGTTTATCAAGTTCATTATCATTAACTAAAAATTCCCCATTTTTTTCAATAATGGCCTTTTCAAGTACTTTTCCTATTTCACTCCCTTCTTCAGTATTAATACCAAAATTTAATTCTATCCCACAACACATAAACTTAATAAAATCATTAATAAAACTTTGTTGAATATCACTATAAGTGAAATTAAATTCATCATAATTTTTTACATGGAAATAAGGCAGAATTTTTTGAATACATTTATTAATTTTGTTTATCTTTTTTATGGGATAGCCAAGATCATGTGTTAATGAGGCTATACACCATATTGCTTCTTCATTAGTTACTAAGTCGTTTATGATATCTGATATATAAAAAAATTCTTTAAAAAGTGCACTATGTTTAGATCCTCGCAAGGAACTATTATAATCTGCTAATAACCTTTGTACTTCTCTAAATTCATTAATTAAAACATCTTTATAATCATCACTTTTCTTGATATATTCACCAAGAAAATACACCCAAAGGCAGTGCATAGTATGATCCCTATAAAATGAATCTGATGCAAATATTAATTCTTCGAAATTTACATATTCGTCAAAATATGCAAAAATATCATCATATCCCCGTTTATCAGGATCTATGTAACTCATAGCCGCCTCAAAAAAAAGTTTCCATAAATTTTTAGCAATTTTAATTCTATTGTGCATATCTTTTTCTTCTAATAACAATTTAATTTCTTCTGAGATGCTATTTTTAAAATCATCTTTGCCTTTCAAAAACTTTATATTATCATTTTTAATCTGTTCCAGATAAAATCAAGAACAATTTGTTCGTCTACACGTGCCATTTCCTATCCCCCCAAAACCTTTATGTTTCATTCCTCATTCATCACGTTCTTTTTTATAGCATGAGGATTCCAAAGTTCCACCAACCTCAAAATCTTCTTTAGAAAATCCTCGAATCAGCACACCATATAGAGCACCATATCTCTTTGTTCCTATATCAGATAGTTCTTTCACTTTTGTATCGCCTTGTTCAGCGCCGGATAAGGTAACTTTACAAATCTCACGATGGGATTTATCATAGTAAGTAACTATATCCCCTATATTTGCCATGCCTTTTTCTACAAAAATCCCCAATACACAGTCACCTGTTATTAGCGCAAATGTATCTATAATTCTTCCACAAAAATTCTTATCCAAATCTCTTTTAGTTTTTAAAAACTCAAATACCCCCACTTCTTGTTCCCCCATCCTTATTTGCTTTATAAATTCATTCTTATTCCATGATTTTTTAGCCATTCTTTTCTTTTTCTATAATCAGGAATAATACTTTCTACTAAAGCCCAAAAATTTTTAGAATGGTTCAAATGAACCATATGACACATTTCATGGACAACTATATAATCTAATACATTAGATGGGGCCATAGAACAGCGCCAATTAAACATTAAATCTCTATTAGAATTACAACTACCCCATCTTTTTTTCTGTTCCTTAACCTTAATAGAGTTAGGTTCTACATTGAAATAAGGTTGGAAATACTCTATTTTTTCCATAATCTTTTCTAGTGTTTTCTCTCTATACCATAGTTCCATGGCTTCTTTTAATTTACTTTCATCTTTTGTATTAGTTTCTATATAGAATTTACTTTGATATAGTTTTACTTTAGGCTTATTTATATCAGAATTCTCAATTATTTCTAGAGAATAATTTCTTCCTAGATACATGAAAGATTCACCATTTACATATTCTTTTTCTCTTTTTATATATTCGACATCTTTAAGTTCAAATAGCTTTTGAGTTATCCATTTTCCTTTAGATTTAACTATTTTAAGTACTTCTTTATCTGTAAGATACTTAGGTGCTCTTACCCTTATATTGTCTGGTGGTTCAATACCTATTTCTAAAGTCTTTCTATCTCTATATTCTACTTTAAATTCTATTGTTTTTGTTCCATATGTAAATTTCATCATTTATTAATCACCTAATTTAATTTTGCAAAATGTCTTTTAGCTAATTCTAGGAAATATTTCTATTTTCTTAGTTCCTCGTATAACATTTCTCCTACAATTGCCATTACAGTATTATAATATTCTTTATCTCTAAATAACTTTTCAAAACTCTTATCCCTATCTTTGTTTTCCTTATAGAGTTTAAAGCTAATATCTTCAAAATCTTTGGGAAATATACTGTTTTTAAAAACTTCGCTATCATTCTTCTCCGCATAAAGTTTTAAAGAATCTTTTTTAGCTCCTTGACTAGCCTCTTTGTATATAAAATCTATAACAACTCTGTCCTGTTCAGTAAAATCCCCATGATATCTTTCATTAATTCTATTTATTATTTCATCCAAAAAGTCTTCATCATCTTGAATAGAACCAGATGTATCTAAATCTCCATATGTTACAGTAGATTCCTGAACTGTAGGATTTAAAGTTATATCTCCTTTAAAAGTTTGTTCCAACTTATAAAACTCTAACTTTAACTTATCTTCTAAATCCAGACTAATCCTCTCTGGCTTAGGTAAAAGTTTTTGTAGATAAGATGTGAATACATATTCCTTATGCAATTCTTTATCATACATTCTAGTTATTTGTATTATATAGGAATACCACTTATTAAAGTTTCTGATATTTTTTCTAAATCTAAATTGGTCTTCTTCTGATAAATCAATATATCTTTTAATAATAGGTTTCATCAAACTAGTTATTTTACCTAAATCTGTAGCAGATTGTTCTCCCTCTTTATAATAAATACTTGTAAATTTTTCTATATCTTCTTCATCATAGAGCCTTTCATTTCTTAAAAGTATTTGAGTATCATATATTAGATTTACATTTATACTTTCATCTAAGATAGTAGCTTCATAATAAGGTTTAAATGCTTCTTCTATCTCTTCCTTCTTATTTACAAAATCTAATACAAAAGTATCTTCTTTGCCTGGATAAATTCTATTTAATCTTGAAAGAGTTTGTACTGCTTTAACTCCTTTTAGTTTTTTATCTACAAACATAGTATGAAGTAACGGTTCATCAAACCCTGTCTGATACTTTTCTGCTACTATAAGCATATTAAAATCATCAGTGGAAAATTCAGACGGTAGCTGGCTTTCCCTAATAGTTGAACCGTCTTTTCTTTTGTTCATTTTCTCTTCTCTATACTCTACTCCCTTGTCATTTACAACATCTGCAAAAGCTACTAATATTTCTAAATCATCATATCCTTTAATTTCAATATACCTTTTAATCTCATGATAGTACCTAATAGCATGAAGTCTAGATGCTGTTACTATCATAGCTTTTCCTTTACCATTAATTTTATTTTTTGTAATTTCCCTAAACTGTTCTACAATTATCTGAGTTTTCTGTTGTAAATTATGAGGATGTAGAGAAGTAAATCTATTTATAGTCCTAACAGCAGTAGAAGAAGGTACTTCTGGGTTTTCTTCCGTATCTTTAGCTATTTTATAGCAGGTTCCATGGGTCATATAATTTTGTAAAACGTCTAGTATGAACCCTTCCTCAATGGCCTGTCTCATAGAATAATTATGGTAAGCTTCTTTATTACCATATTCTGTTGTTGTCCCAAATAGATCTATTGTCTCCTTTTTTGGAGTAGCTGTAAAAGCAAAGAAGGACAAATTATTATGTTTACCTTGAGATATAATTTCCCTTACTAATTTATCTTCATTATCTAAAGCTTCATCTTCCTCTATACCTTCAATTTCTGCGAATTCTCTTAAGGCTTCTTCTGTATCAGCTAAAGCTGTTTTCATCATCTTAGCACTACTACCAGACTGACTTTGGTGAGCTTCGTCTACTATAACTGCATATCTTTTTCCTTTAGCATCATCTACATCTTCATATATAATAGGAAATTTTTGTAGGGTAGTAACTATTATCCTATTATTATCATTTAAGGCATCTTTTAAATCTTGTGAAGTTTTATCTTTGCCAATAGTCTCAACTACACCTGGCGTATGATCAAAGCTCATAATAGTTTTTTGTAATTGACTATCTAATACTCGTCTATCTGAAACTATAATTATAGAAGTAAAAATAGGTTCATTATTATTATCATGCAAATTAGAAAGTCCATAGGCAAGCCAAACTATAGAATTACTCTTACCAGAACCTGCGCTATGTTGGATTAAATAATCAGTTCCTGTACCTTTTATTTTCACATCTAAAATAAGTTTCTTTACTACATCTAGTTGATGATATCTAGGAAATATTAATCTCCTTTTAGTTACTTTTACTTCTTTTCCATTTTTAGATTTAATTTCTGTCTTTTCTTCTAAATGCATAAATCTTTGAATTATATCCATTAATGTATCTTTCTTTAAAATTTTCTCCCACAAATAAGAAGTTGCATATCCATTAGGATTTTCTGGATTACCTTTACCTCCCACGTTTCCAGGACCATTGGAACCCTGGTTAAAAGGTAGGAAAAAAGTATCTCTACCTTTTAACTCTGTAGTCATTTCTACTTCATAATGGTCTACAGCAAAATATACTAAAAATCTAGTATTAAAATTAAAGCATTTTTCCCTAGGGTTCCTATCTTCCATAAATTGAGCCTTACCATTATCTACAGTTTGTCCAGTTAACTGATTTTTAAGCTCTAAAGCAATTATAGGAATACCGTTTAAAGATAGAACCATATCTATAGAATTTTTATTTTTTGTAGAATAGTAAAATTGTCTAGTGCAGGTTAATATATTTTTATTATATTTATCTACAACCTTTTGATTTAAAGTACTTTCTGGCTTAAAAAAAGCAAATTTAAATCTAACTCCTCTATCTGTAATACCATTTCTTAATACATTTAAAAGCCCATGCATTTTAACAGAATCATCAAACCTTCTATATAAAGCTTCTTCAGGTTTATTTCTATAGATTTTCTCATATCTCTTCCATTGCTTTGGTTGAGTAGATTTAATAAACCTTAATAAAGTATTCATGTCTATAGCTTTTTCTTTATCATAATTAGCCATATTCCCTTTTTCATATCCACC
This sequence comes from Tissierellales bacterium, assembly GCA_035301805.1. Lineage (NCBI taxonomy): Bacteria > Bacillati > Bacillota > Tissierellia > Tissierellales > Tissierellales bacterium. Next base: position 4,841 of record DATGTQ010000225.1, on the reverse strand, counting down.
ATAACTTAAAAGATAATTCTCTATATCCTGTTCAAACCTTTTCTCCCTATATTCCAACTATTCCACCTCCCTTTTTCCAGTTACAGTTTCATATATTAAAGATTTCTTGTACTTTTCCATTTCAATTATAAGCTTTTCTTTAGATTCTATTATTCGATCTATTTCTTCACACTTTTTGTCTAAATATGAGGCTATTTGTTTTTGTTCTTGTAGTGGGGGGAGTATCCCTAAAATTGTTTTCAATATTGACTGTGTTATGCTATATACTTTAATTCCAACAACCCTACTTGAAACTTGTTCTTTTATAGGATTGGACAAGAGCATATATCTAACATATATAGGGTTTTCCTTTCTTCTTAATCGAGCTGTAACTGTATGTGACCCTGCAAAAATTAATTCATTCCTATCTTCACGTATCACTACACAATTACCACTTCCCTCACGATCTTCCGAGGTATCACAAAAAACGAAATCACCTTTATTCACTAAAGCATCTTCTTTAATATTTAAATATTCTTCATCTACACTTTTTAGTTCATCCCTATCAATATCCAAGTCAAACTTATATTTAGAATGTATCTCCCCATAATTTATAACTTTTATACCCTTATCTTTTAATTCTGATTTAGTAATTGTTAATCCACTACCAAATTTAAATAATTCTCTTAACCTAATTACATCCCAATGCTCTGGTATATCTCCTAGCCATTCTATACCACTATTTTTCATAGACACATTTTCATCTAGTCCTTTAGTTACTGTTTCTGTTATAAGGGATTGTTTATATTTTTTATATTCTTTTATGACTTTTTTAGTTTTGGATATAACATTATCTATTTCTGATACTTTTTTATCTAGAAAATCTGCTATGGCTTTTTGTTGTGGTTGGGGGGGTAAAATAATATTTATATTAGCCATTTCATTGTTCATAATCTTATATCCATTTGTATCTAATCTTTTATGAAATATGGCAATATATTCTAGACTATATTTTAAGTATTGTAGATTATTTTCCAGTCTATTTAATTTTAATGTCCCGCATACATTAGTACAATTATATTTTCCGGTCCTTAAAAATACTGTTCCTGCATTTGCACCATCAGTTGTCCACGTCAACATATCTCCTTCAAAGTCGTAAGAATCTATGAATCCTAGCACTCCATCATTTTTAGTCTGTGATGAATAAACTGGATATTTCCCTTTCGATTTTAATTCTTGCTTACCAATAACCCTACCACGCCCCAATTCAAATAAATATTTTACTTTTACCACTTCCCAATCTTCTGGTATCTCCCCTATCCATTCTATACCACTATCCTTCATAGCTTTAGTCAATTCTCTCACCGTCCTCACTAAAAAGATTTTTTAGTGATTTATTTATATCCTTTTCTATTTCTAATATTCTTGTGGATATTTCATCTGCTGGTTCTGGCTCTTCAAATTTATAGAAATATCTTGTAAAGGGTATTTCGTAACCTATTGTAGTTTTTTCTTTATTTATCCAAGCTTCTGGATTATATGGCAGAACTTCTCTTTCAAAGTATTCATCTATATCTTCACTTAGTGGTACTCTTTCTGTATCTCTTAAGTCTGGGTTTGGCTCTATTTCTCCTCTAGTATTTTTGCATATGCTGGCCTCTTCATTGTGTTCGCTAAATACTTTTACTATAGCATTTCTTAAAGGTGCTCTAAGTTTTATATTATTATCTTTAAATAAATTATTTATCATTTCTATAAATTCATCTCTATCCATATATTCCCTATCTATTAAATTTTCAAAAAGAGCTATTATTTTTTCTTGGGTTTCTTCTCCTGCTTTTATTTCTTTTTTAATTTCTTCTTCTGTTTTTCCTCTTCTCTTTGCTTTTGTTAGTTTAGCTAAATTTTTATATTGAGTTTCTTCTTTAAGTCTCTCTATTCCAGCTTCATCTATTTTAAATTTAAGTCTTAATGGGGTTTCTATAGTTATTTGATTATATCCAAAATCTATATTGTCAAATACTTTAGATTCACAAATCTTATCTCCCACTACATATTCTTTATTTAAAAAGTCTCCATAAGCTTTTATTATTATTTCTCTACATTCCTTAGTTATATCATTTCTCTTATTACCAATGGATTTTCTTCTCTTTTCAAAAGTTTTAGAAGCATCTATAAGTTGTACCTTTCCCACTCTGTAATTAGGTTTATTTTTGGATATTATCCATATATAGGTTGTTATTCCTGTATTGTAGAAACTATCATTTGGTAATTGCACTATGGCTTCCAACCAATCATTTTCAATGATATATCTTCTAATTTCACTTGGTCCTGAACCTGCATCTCCTGTAAAAAGAGGAGAACCATTATGTACTATAGCCATTCTTCCTGTATCTTTTAATTTTGCTATACCATTTAAATCGAAAAGTTGTTGTCCATCATTTGAATAGGGAAGCCCTACACCAAATCTTCCTTTGTCTCCTAATTTTGCTTCATCTTCTACAGCTTTCTTTTCTGCTTTCCAGTCTATGCCAAAGGGTGGATTTGAAATACAATAGTCAAAAGTATAATTTTTAAATTGATCTTCTGTTAGGGTATTACCAATTTTCATATTTTGAGCATCTCCATGTCTTAAGAGCATGTCCGCCTTAGCTATAGCATAGGTTTCTGGATTTACTTCTTGCCCAAAAAGAGTTACTTTTGCATTTTTATCTAAATCTTTTAGTCGTTCTTCCATACACCCTAACATTTGAGAAGTCCCCATAGTTTGATCGTATACAGTTTTGACTATTCCTTCTTCTAATAATATATCCTTATCCTCTGAAATAAGTAAGTCGGTCATTAAATAAATTATATCCCTACTTGTAAAATGTTCCCCCGCCTCTTCATCATAGGACTCTGAAAATTTTCTTACTAATTCTTCAAAAATATATCCCATATCTACACTAGAAAATTTATCTGGCCCCATATAGGATTCTTTTTTATTAAATTCTTGTATTATTAGAAATAGCATATTTTTACTTGCTAGTTTAGTTATTTCCTTATCAAAGTCAAAATTTTCTAAAACATCTATAACATTCTCGGAAAATCCATTTATAAATTCCCTAAAATTATCTTCAATATGTTCTGAATCTGCAACTAAATTTGTAAAAGTATAGGGACTTGTATTATAGAAATCATAGCCAGATGCTTCTTTTAAAAATCTATCTGGAACTTCATAATCTTTTACATCTTCATAAGTTTCTAATACTTTTTCTTTAGTAGGATATAAAGCATCATTGAATCTTTTAATTATAGTCATCGGGAGTATAACCTTACCATATTCATGTGGTTTATAAAGTCCTCTTAATATATCTGCTATATTCCAAATCATATTAGCTTTTTCTTGTATATTTATTCCTGTTTGTCTGTGTTTGTTTATTTCATTCATTTAAAAAACCTCCTATATCTGCTTCACTTTTAGTGTATAATTAGCCACTTCCTCAATTATATCATATAAATTTATTTAACAGTTGGACTCTAATGAGAAATTTCACAACATAAAAAGTGGTAGGATTTTACTCCTACTATTTTATAAAAAGAATTTTTAATCTCTATTTCCCCAGTATTCTTTAATATTATCAAAATTTTGTCTACAGATATATCATTAAAGATTTCCTCCTCTAATTTTAAATAATCTTCTTTACTTATTTCATTAGATGTTATACGGCACATTATAATGTCCTAAATCTATTAATATTAGTCAGATTAAATTGAACTTTTTTATTTAAGTCAGATGTGTTAATCTGACTTAGAAAGAATCAATTATTATATTTTAACTTATTATGCTTAATAACTACAAATGTGAATACTGACATATATGCAAGGAAAGTTATTCAATCTTTTGCTACACATTTTACTACAACTATGTAACAGATAAATTTTCTTCTTTTACTAATTTCCTATTCTATTTTAATTAGTACATATTATTAAAAAAACCCTTTCCAAAAAGGGTTTTTTAATCTTTGATTTCCCAATATTTTTTTGCATTATCAAAAATTTCATCTATGGACATATCTTTGAAAATTTCTTTCTATAATTCTAAATAATCTTCCTTACTTATACCTTCAGAATGACGGATAAATCTTAGAAACCCAGAATATCCAAGTTCTTTTATCAATGCTCTGGAGCCTTTTTCTAATATTTCTTTATCTGTATATTTAACTCTTTCATTCGATAACATCAATATCCATCTCCTTCCTAAGAAAATCTATAGGATTATATAATCTAATATCTCTAATAATATCTTTTAATTTATCATTATTTTTTTCTATTGTTTTTATAAGCTTATCATCGTATGTAATAAAATAATCGCAGTCTCCATGTATAGCGGATGCAAGGTGTAATGCATCCTTATCTTTAGTATTTGAATTTTCCACTATAATTGTTGCTATTATTTTAATTTCATTATTAGGTTTTATGATTTTATTGCATAAAGTGGAAATTGATTGAATATGAAGCCTTCTCTCAATAAAAGGATTCATACTATTTTCATATTCCAAAATAAAAGACCATACTAATTCATAATTTCCTTTCTCAATAAGTTCAAATAGTATGTCAATTGCCATTGATTCAAACTGAATAATTTTTACTTAACAATGCGGAAATAAAAAATAAAATACCTGATGTAAAATAAAGTGTAACAGTTACTTTATTCTTATTTTTCATAGTTCTCCCTTCCATTTTTTAATGCTGGCTTACTTTTTTGGATATATAAAGAAATTTTGTTGCACATAAATCTACAAATGTACATTAATAATTATATTTTTTTCTCATATATAGTTAAATCTGCTAAATCAATTACTGATTTAGAACGAATCAAA